>NZ_WRFL01000005.1:0-75619 GCF_009778815.1 Candidatus Bathycorpusculum sp. | reverse complement strand
TCGGTTTGGGCGGCAGATCGAAATGGTTCGGGTAAGCAGATAGATTGGCATTTTACCACAAAACAAGCAAGAGGTAAACTAAAACATCTATATCCTAACTTATAATGCGGTCAAAGCAATATTACTTAAAACAGGAAGTTAGGGATCAAACTTATTATGAAAGTTAGCGAACTTGGTTCTATTTATCATGTTCTTAGCGCAACGAACTTTAGAATTATAAAGGCTAACAGAAAGACGGTGGCGGCAATTAGAAACGTGGGCAGATAGTTGAGGTTGCTTGCTAGGTAGGGTCCTAGAAATGAACCGATGCCGGTACCTACCCCGATAAAGCTGTCAAATAAACCTGCTTTTCCTTGGGGGGTGATCTCCATAGAGAGTGAAAGCATCATGATGTGGTACACTCCATAGGCAAAGCCGATCAGAACCAAAACCAGTCCTGTTATTATATCGGGTGCAATGACAAACTGAACCGCAGCCACTAAACCAAAAATGAGCATGCTTCGGATGAGCACAAAGCGTGGTAACTGTTTTCTTAGATCCATCGAGTATGCACGGTTATGGATAAAGAAATACCCAGACATTGCTCCCAAGGAATTGAGCAGGTATGCAAAATAGACAAAACTAGTCGAGGTCAACCCTAAGGTATGGTGCTGACTCACGATGTCGCTTAAAAAAATCGGCAAGGGCGTAAAAAATATACTTGTAGCCAAAGAGAACATAATAAGCGCAACAGCAAATCCTCCAAAACTCTCCTGTCGGGGGAGTCTAAAGCGGTTCATTGTATATGATTGCATACCGCGATAGGCAAAGTTGAGTTTTCTCTCAATGCTGACTAAACGCCGCTCAAAAATAATTAGCGGATCAGCAACTAGGAGAACTGTGAGAATAAACGCAACCACGCTAAGCCCGCTGCACAGATACAGCGTATAGGTTGCCAAAACAGCGGGGCTCAAGGCGGCAAATGTAAATAATCCTCCCGTGAAGACTAAGCCTATTGCCAAGCCGATAAAATAGCCCATTTCAGTGATACCCTCATATAACCCGTAGGATTTTTCCCACTCATCTCGGCTGTAATTTTCAGCAACCAGCACGTTTTTTGGAGCTTCATGGGACATGTGGAGCACCTGCATTACTACATAGAGCGTAACAAACACCAGTATATTTTGTGCAAACGGTAGTGTCATCATAAAGAGCAGTATGGCTGTGGATGAGAAAGAGAGCAGAATAAAGACTTTATAGCGTCGGGTTCTGTCGCAGAGGTAGCCCCAGATATATGATGCAGGAATTGAGGCAAACACCGCAATAGATGTCATGATGCCTAATGCGACCAGTGGTCCGCCTAACATACTTGTGTCGTTAAACGCGACCAAGTAGAGAGGTATGAAGACACTTAGTAAACCAAATGCCATCTCGTGGAAGAAAAACCCAAGCCGCCACATAATCAACAGACCCACAAAGGACCAATTAAAACCTTAGCTCAAACAAATACCGTTTAGCTCGAAGCGCCACCGATAGCACTTTTGCCGCATATCGACGTTTTTTGGCTTTAAGACTGTTTGTAGCAAAAAATCATCCTATTAGGTGGATATGTCTGATTTTTCAGAAAAATCCGATAAGTTTAAAGCCTAAAAGCACCCTATTTATCGAGTGCTGAATATGGTAAACTGCCAAGACGACACTTGCACCATAAACTCTATTATAACCATCGATGCAAAAGGACAAATCATCCTCCCAAAAGACCTCCGAGAAAAAGCCAACTTTAAACCAAATGACAAACTCGCCATTGTAACCTGCGAAAAAGACGGCGCCATTTGTTGCTTAATGATGATAAAAACCGAAAAACTCACCGACGCAGTCACAAAAACACTCAGCCCACTGCTCAAAGCAGTAACCACCCAGAAGGGCTAACCATGAACGAGGAAAACATCAAAAAAATAGTTAGAGACCGTTACGCAAAAGTCGCCAAAACCAACGGGTCCTGCTGCAATGCAAACACAAATTGTTGCACTACCCCAAGTGATAAACAAATCAGCAAACTCGTAGGCTACAGCCAAGAAGAAATCTCAGAAGTACCCCCAGGCGCAAACTTGGGCCTAGGTTGCGGCAACCCAACGGCCCTAGCAACCCTAAAAGAAGGCGAAAAAGTCATGGATCTGGGCTCAGGTGCAGGATTTGACTGCTTTTTAGCATCAAAAAAAGTCGGACAAACCGGCAAAGTAATCGGCATAGACATGACCCCTGAAATGATCGATAAAGCCCGCCTAAACGCACAAAAAGGCAACTATACAAACGTCGAATTCAGACTTGGAGAAATCGAAAACCTGCCCTCAGCAGACAACTCTGTTGATATAGTTATCTCAAATTGCGTCATCAACCTATCCCCCGACAAAAAACGTGTCTTCCAAGAAGCCCACCGTGTATTAACTCCAACCGGTCGATTGATGGTATCTGATATAGTTCTGCTAAAACCTCTACCCGACGCACTACGGCAAAGCGTTGAAGCCTATGTCGGATGCATAGCAGGCGCGGAGCTCAAAAATAACTACCTTGAGTTGATAATTGAAGCAGGTTTCCAAAACGTCAAAATCCTGCAAGAAAAAGTATATCCTCTTGACTGCATAATAAGCGAACCAAAAACCACTGCAACCCTTACCAGCTTAGGTATGACCCTCCAAGAGGCAAAACAAGCTACAGATTTGGTTGTTAGTATAAGCGTTTTAGCCACAAAACAATAAAAGATAACGCTATGTTGGTGTCTAAAAAATTTTAGACGCTTTTCTGTACTTACTCAGCTATAGCTGTCTTTAAACGATGCTGGCATTGTGTTAGCTTGTTTACTTATCTATAAACATGGACCGCGGGATGGCTCTTTTTGGGCTAAAACCTTAAATGGGAGTTGCCCAACTTCATATTTCCGCTGGAGAGTAAATCTGTAAATGGCAAAATTCAAAGTCATAGTTTCCGACCCACAGACGGGTGCATCCAAAGTAGTAGAGCTTGAAGAAGCACGTGCAAGCCCCTTCATCGGTAGAAAATTGGGTGAAACCTTAGATGGTGCAGTCGTTGATTTGCCAGCACACAAAGTGCAACTTACGGGCGGTTCTGACAGTGACGGTGTTCCTATGCGTGCAAATGTTCATGGCGGTATACGCCGTGCAGTTGTCCTTAGCGGCGGCACCGGTTTTAAAGCTAAACGCGACGGCGAACGTAGACGTAAAACTGTCTGCGGCGACGTCATCACTGATGAAATCGTTCAGGTCAACATGAAAATCACCGATCGCCCCGCTGGCGCGGCACCTATTGCTTTGCCGGTTAAGGCCGAGCAGGCACCTGAACAATAATTTTTTGTCAGGGCGCATGCCCAAACCTTAAAAAGTGCCATAATTAATTTCTTTATTCATTCCAGGCTTATTAGAAGAGAAGAACCCATATGAGTAACGCTACTAAGGATTTGCCAAAGCAACCCGAAGTCAACATCGGCACCATTGGACATGTTGACCACGGTAAAACTACACTTGTTCAGGTATTGACAGGTACGTGGGCATCACGTCATAGTGAAGAACTAAAACGTGGTATCACCATCAAACTCGGTTATGCCGATATGCCCATTTATAAGTGTCCCAACTGTCCTGCACCAAAAAACTATACCATAAAACCTGTATGTGAAGCCTGTAACAGTGAAGCAGAGTTTATACGTGCCATAAGTTTTGTCGATGCTCCTGGACACGAAGCGTTAATGGCAACAATGCTCTCAGGTGTTGCAATCATGGATGGCGCCATTTTGGTCATTGCGGCTGATGAACCTTGTCCTCAAGCCCAGACCCGTGAACACCTTGCAGCCGCCGAAGTTAGCGGTGTAAAAAATATAATCATCGCCCAAAACAAAATAGACATAGTGGATCAAAAACGGGCACTTGAGAGTTATAAAGAAATTAAAGAATTTGTAAAGGGCACAGTAGCAGAAAACGCTCCCATTATCCCAATTTCAGCACAACGGGGCATAAACATCGATGTGCTCCTTGAGGCTATTCAAACAATTATCCCCACACCTAAACGTGATCCCAACCTAGCACCGCTTATGTACATCATTCGTTCTTTTGACATCAACAAACCAGGTACAACCATCGAGGGCCTAGAGGGCGGAATCATCGGCGGCACTATCGCTCAGGGCAAATTCGCCGTAGGCGAAGAAGTCGAAATCCGACCCGGTATCATGTCAGAGCGCGAAGGCAAAACCGTCTACACCCCGCTTATTAGCGAAATTGTTAGCCTACACTCAGGTGTACAGGAAGTCGAAGAAGCAACCTGTGGCGGTTTAATAGGCGTTGGAACTCTGCTAGATCCCTCCTACTCTAAAGCTGACGGTTTAACCGGTAGCATCGTTGGAAAAACCGGACAACTGCCCCCAATCGTGACAGAACTCACCTTGGAAACCCATGTGCTAGAACGCGTAGTGGGAACCAAAGAGTTACTAAAAGTTGAAAAAATCAACCCCGATGAAGCCTTGTTGCTCCACATCGGTGCAGCGGTCAATGTCGGTAAAGTCATAAACATCAAGCAGAACACAATTAAAGTAAAGCTGACCCGTCCCATCTGTGCATTGCCCGGTTCCCGGGTTGCCATCAGCAGAAAAATAACTGCCAGATGGAGACTCATCGGATACGGTTTTATAAAATAAACTAGTTAGTCTTTGACTAACCCTTTTTTCTGCAAATAGTCGTGTGCTTTTTCCAACGTTTCTTTGGCGTTTTTAAACGTCAACTTTTCTATGGCGGTTTGATAGTCGGCCCATAGATAGTTGATGTGCTCAAAGGAAAGTTTGATTTCATCGGTTTGTGCTTCGATGAGATAGACTATGACTTCTTTGTTTACAGTTAAGCCCTGTCGACGGTAGAAGTAACTGAGTGACTCCCTAAAGCCTTCAATGAACTCTGCGGTTGTTATGCCTGTTTCTTCCATCATTTCTCGTGTGACTGTTTGTTTCTCTGATTCGTTGGCTTCCACATTGCCCTTAACAAAGTCCCAGTGTCCGGCAGTGTAGTTGAGAAGTAGATATCGGGTTTTGTCTTGATTGTTAATGTATATGACTGCGCCGCAAGATTTTTCATGAAGCACTCTTTTTCACCTGAATAAACAGATTTCAGTGACACTTAATATTTAAATAATACCAAATGGAATGCCCGATAAACGGCAACATGTTTAAGCCTCTATTTACCTTAACTATATAGGAGCCAGAAGTGTGGCAGTTTTACCTATAAAAGCTGAACCATTAAAGATTATTTTGGATTCTAATGCATTGTTTGTGCCTCTTGAGGTTAAACTTGACATTTTTGAAGCCCTTAGGGTGTTGCTTAGCAGAAATATTGAGTTTGTGTTACTCTCACCGGTTAAGCATGAGCTGAAGATGCTGGCATCTGAGGGTGCGCCTAAGTTACGACGTCAGGCGACTTTTGCATTGCGCTTAGCTGAGAAATGCCGTTTAGTTGTTGTTGAGGATCACAGCGAAATGGTTGATGATATTATACTGCGAATCGCCCAAAGCTGGGGTGTTCCAGTTTTTACAAATGATAGATTGTTGCGGCGGAGGCTAAGAGATATAAGTGTGCCAGTGATTTATCTGAGACAAAAATCTCGTCTTGACATTGATGGGTTGATTTCATAGATGTTCAAACTGATTACTCTACAAGATACTATCCGTATCCCGCCCGAAACCTTTGGTAACCCCTTAGAGAAAGTGGGTAGAGACCAAGTGAAGCAAAAGTATGAGGGTATTGTGGATGAGGAATTAGGCTATGTTATAGCTGTGACCGGTATAGAGGTAAGTCCAATCGGCAAAATCATTCCCGGTGACGGTGCAACTTATCACAAAGTAAACTTTAGTCTTCTCACCTTCTATCCTATCATACAGGAAATTGTTGAAGGTGATGTGGTGGAAATCGCTGATTTTGGCGCGTTTGTCCGCATCGGACCAGTTGATGCATTACTCCACGTATCTCAGCTCATGGATGATTACATCAGCTATGATGAGAAACAAGGCGTCCTCTTAGGCAAAGAATCGAAACGCAAACTTTGCTCAGGCGACCAAGTCCGCGCAAGAATCACCGCCGTCTCGCTGGGCCGCGCTGGTAGCAGTGGAAAAATTGGCATAACCGCACGTCAGCCATTTTTAGGCAAACTAGAATGGCTCGATATGGACCAAAATAAAACCGAGAAAAAACCTGATGCGCCAAAGGAACAAGCATAACGGACCTGATTAGATGAGTGAAAAAGCCTGTACTAACTGCCACTTCATAACCAAAGATAATGTCTGCCCCAAATGTAGATCCACAAGCTTTAGCGAAGACTATAGCGGTTTGGTGGTAATGTTTGACCCCGGCCATAGCGCCATCGCGAAAGCCATGAATATCAAAGAAAAAGGCCGATACGCCCTAAAAGTGCGTTAACACCTTTTTTCCCTCTTCTTGTTTGCTGGTTTAAACCATGACGTCCGCGTACACTCTAACGTCGCGGTTGCGTGTTTTTCTCAAAGAACCATTTGGCACCCTAATCGAGGGTACACCACAAGAGACCATGGCTAAACTCAAAGTTCTGCTGATATCTGAACAACCGCCGGAGTTGATTTCAGTGGGTGATGTGGTTTCCCAAAACCTCCATGAATACGGTGTCAACCCTCAGCTCACAATTATTGACCATGTTTCTCTGCGCGATATCGCTATGCCTCGACAAGATCCTGTAGAAAAAATGGTGTATGTGCAAAATCCTCAGGGAACCATAACTGAGCAGGCTATATTGGCAGTTAAGGAGGCCTTAGAGTCTGAGGTGCATACACACATCATTGTTGAGGGCGAGGAGGATTTATTGGTGCTAATAGCTGTGTTGTATGCCGCTAAAGATGCGTTTATCGTTTATGGTCAGCCCTACTGCGGTATTGTGGTCGTTAAAGCATCCTCTGAGAAAAAAGCACAGGTAAAAGAGTTCTTAAATGAGATGAAAACTTCGAAAAGCTAAATAAGAAGAATACTGTTTGAATTTACGCCTTAAGTGAACACTAATGCAAATCAAAATAGATTCAACCAAGGAGAACCAACTTCTGAAACGGACAGAAGTAGGTTTCACCATCGTTTCTGGTCCAAAAGAGAAAACTCCGCAGCGACTAGAAGTCAAAAAAGCCGTTGCAGGTGAATTAAAAATCGGTGCAGAAGTCGTTTACGTTAAACGTATGCGTACCAAAACCGGTACAAGCATCACCCAAGGAGTTGCAAATGTTTATCAATCCGTTGCTCAAGCCAAACTAGTAGAGCCAGAGTACATCCAAAAACGGAACAATCCCAAAGAGAAATCTGCTGAAGAGGCGAATGCATAATGGCACCAAAGAATGACCCAGCGGCAAAAGGAGCTGCAGGTGCAAAGAAAGACGATAAAGCAAAGTCCGATAAGAAACGTAAAACCGAAAAAGGCGCCAAAGACCTCTACAAGGTTGAAACTGATAAAGTTTCCCGCGTACGCCCTGCCTGCGAACGGTGTGGCACCGGATACTTTATGGCAGACCACCATAATCGCTACACTTGCGGTCACTGCGGATTTACGCGCTATAAGCAAAAATAAGCAGTTTTAAATCCTCCAACTACACTATTCTTTTTGACCTACCATGCTTCGAGTTAATGTTACCGTTTCAAGCATCTCAGCAGAACGATTCTGGGATATCCGCAAACCGATTCCACCCATCCAGATAAACACAAACATCAACGTGGTGGGCATGGAAAAAAAGCAAGATAACTCTCTTGATGTGCCCTTTGTCTTATCAATCGTCTATAATCCCTCCATCGCACAAATGAACCTCAAAGGTACCGCATACGTTATAGGTGACAAAGAAGAAGTCGACAAAATTCTCAAAGATTATGAACAGAAAAAACCTCCGGCACAGATAATCATCCAATCAATATCCAATGTAGTTTTCATCGAATCAGTACTAATTTCCCGCTCCCTCAATATTCCCCCCCCAATCCCGCTACCCCAGATTCCCGAAGCCGGAGCAAAACCAACAAACACCAAACCCGAAGGCAGAGACTACAGCCGATAACTCCCTTAACCACTGTTGCGAAAAATTTGAAAACCTGCCCTACACGGCAGATCTATCTCTTCTTTATTCTTGCTTGTTTTCTCTTCAAAATAAAGTGATTGACAGTGCACAAAAATAAATAAAAAGAGTTTACTCTCTACTTGAGAGTACTTGTATGTAGTCAGCTGTGTCAGCGCACATGTCTGCGGCCTGTTCTATGAATTCGATTAAGTCATCAAATATGACCATGGCACCACAGTTCATGTTTACTCCATACTTGATGAAGAGATTTTTTGTTTTAAGATATTCTTTATCTATGGCCTGTTCAATTTCTCCGACTTGTTTTGCTTCCTTTATGGCTTCATTTGGGGCGGCGGAGATTTTTTCGATACTGCTCCGTAGAGTCTGAGCGGTTTCAACAAGTTTGGAGGTCATAAAGACAGTTTTCTCTGAGAGCTCCTGAGGAATTTCGGCTTCAGATAGCATTTCGAGACATCGGGCGGCATCTTTGGTATGGTCAGCTAGTGTATCTAAGCGCTTGACAAGGTGTAACAGGTCTTCACGGTAATCAGAAATCAGCGCGGCACCTTTGGAGAGTTCCATAAACGTGTCGCTACGAAGTTTGTCAACTTCTTCTTCGGCATTATAGAGGTTATCGATGTATTTTTTGGCTTCTGAAAAATTCTTCTCAGAGAAGCATTTAGTTGCTTTATGTAACAAAGTTACAGTATCAAACGCTTTAGTTATCTGTTCATGGGCTAATTCTAAGCCTATGGTTTTGCGGCGTTGTTCAAACCACTCGTAACTTTTCTTTTCAGCCATACCATCCATCTCTTGGTTGATTAGTATTTATTGTGCTTAATATAACCTATTGTTTTCTTATTTAAAATAAGATCAGTTTAAGCTTAGGTTTTTGTTTTATTTTATTTTTTTTAAATATTTATTTCATTTTATACTTATATGTGGCTTAAATGCCTTGTTGCATTTGTTTCTTTATGAATGTTTTTTTAGTTTTTGATCTGCATGATCACTCGAGTTTGCTTGCTTATCAAACGTTTATGATATACACATACGTAGTGTAGGTTGTTAACCTGCTGAAAACTAGCTCGATAGAGTTGCTTTAGCCAGTGAAATTTTATCCTCCAACGATTTCATTATCGTGTTGGTTACTAAAACATCTACGCCCAGTTTTTCAATTCGCGTTCTCTCCGCGGCATCTCTAATATCAATCACAAAAGCATCAAGAAAATCAGCATAAAGTTTAGCAACACTGTAGGCAGAAACCTCCAAACCTGCACTTTGCAACATCTTATCAGCTGGGCCCTTAAGCGGCATTCCCCCAACAATCGGACTTATCGCAGTCACCCGTGCCTTTGTTTGCTGAAGCGCTTCTCTGATGCCCTTAACTGAGAGAATCGTGCCGATACTCACAATAGGGTTGCTTGGGCAGACAATCACCCGATCTGCATCTAGGAGCGCATCTAAAACTTGTGGTGCCGGCTTTGCAGATGCCACGCCATCAAATTGGATACTTAGAATTTCATCTCTACATTGATCTCTAACAAAATACTCTTCAAAATGCATGTTACCTATATGCGTGGTTATGCGGGTTTCAAAATGGTCATTGCTCATAGGCAAAATCTTGATTTTAAGTCCTAAACTACGACTAACTTCTCCGGCAATATCTGCAAGCGATGCTCCCTGCGCCAAACGCTGGGTTCTGTAGATATGTATAGCTAAATCTTGGTCACCGACATTAAACCACGTGCCAGCGGCATTGTACCTTTTGAGTTTATCCAAACAACAGAAGCTATCCCCTCTGACCCCCCAGCCTTTTTCCTCATCCACAACACCTGCCAACGTATAGGCAACTATGTCCACATCAGGCGAGATATGCAACCCAAAAAGGTTGATATCATCACCTGTGTTGACAATCACTGAGAGGTCTTCTTCTCTGATAAGCCGCACTAAACCTGTCAAAAATCTGGCGGCACCTACTCCACCCGCTAACGCAGTAACTCTCAAAACCTACGCTCTCCTTGTTGAAGCATAGCTAATCGATCTCAAATAAACTGTAAAGTTAAAAACTGTTTAGATTAAAAAGAAAAGAAAGAAAGAAGAACGGATTATTCCTGAGCTACTTCTTCTATTCCTTCTGTGTTGTCGTCGTCTTCTGTTGCGCCCTCTTCTTCATCAGGGGCTTCGTCGTCTTCTTCTAGTTCCTCGTCTTCGGGTGCTTCTGCTTCAACAATTGGTGCTACAGCGAATTTAGGTAGTTTTGCTGGGGCGGCGACGAGTTTGGATTTGCGTATACCAACATGACGCAGGGGTGCAACAAGTTTGGCTTGATTGTAGATGTCTGAGGCAATTTTGCCTAGTACCATTTCTTGCACAAATTGGTCAAGGGTAAGGGTAGCAGCTTTTTCACGGATGATTTTTTCCATCATGTCGCGGATGATCTTTTCTTGTGAAGTCTTTATGCGCGAGAGGGTCAGGGCAGAGACGGATATGCGAAGTTTGAAACCGTCTTTGGTAACGAGGTTGAACAATCCATCTACTTTGGTTGTTCTTCTGCGAACCAAGCTTCTGAGATAGTCGCGTGAATATTCATGACCTTTGAAGAGAGTTCGGGCAGTTTTTCCATCGATCTGGTTAATCTGAAACGCCATTTTCAGGTAATGATGGGAAAAGTCACCTGTTATGTCATAGAGAGTTGCCTCTACAACTCTGCCCAGTAACATTTTTTCCTCTTGGGCTGGAATACTGCCTAACTCGATGTTGCCGAAGAACGGTGGTGCAATGACCATGTACCATGTCTTTCCGCGCCACTTATCGCGGATATGCTTTGCCGATTTTGTTGACAAGCTAATTTCTCCAAGTCGTTCCACAAGATTCTCAAGGCTGTATTAAAACTTTTAGCGTTGACAGCCTATTTTTTCTCTATCACCCATATATTTCCTTAACACTTTCGGTATATTTATCGTTCCATCCGCGTTTTGATTGTTCTCTAACAAAGCAACAATGGTTCTTCCAGTGGCAATAGCAGTGGCATTAAGCGTATGTAACGGTCCCAGCGGCGGCGCGCCCTCTTTGAGACGATATTTGATGCCTAAACGTCGGGCCTGATAATCAGTACAGTTACTACACGATACAACCTCACGATAATCCCCCGGCGCGGGCATCCACGCTTCAATATCATATTTCTTAGCTGCAACAGTACCAATATCGCCCGTACAAACATTAACAACCCGATACGCCAACTCTAACTTTTGGAGGATATTTTCCGAGTTTGCAAGAAGTTCCTCTTGAAATTTGGAGCTGTCTTCGGGATTACAAAAGATGAACTGCTCTATTTTGTTAAATTGATGCGTACGGAAAATGCCGCGGGTGTCTTTGCCATGTGCACCTGCTTCTTTACGAAAACAAGGACTAATTCCAGCTAGCTTGATGGGCAAATCATCTTGTTTCAGGGTTTCATTCATGTACATAGCTGCCATGGGATGCTCAGAGGTGGCAATTAAGTAGCTGTTTTCACCTTCCACTTTGTAGAGTACATCTGCAAAGTCTGCCAATGAGGTTACACCTTCATAGGCTTCTCTGTTCATAAGATAGGGTGGAACAATTGGAATGTAACCGCTCTTGGACAACTCATCTATGGCAAAACTCATCAACGCCATATCAAGACGGGCTATATCACCTTTGAGATAGAAGAAACGCGCCCCCGCCACTTTACCTGCCCGTTCCATATCAACCTGATCAAGTGCCAAAGCAAGATCAATATGATTTTTAACTGGAAAACTAAACTGAGGAACAGTACCCCACTTTTTAATGGTGAGATTATCATTTGAATCATTACCAAATGGAACCGACTCATCAAGCAGATTTGGCAAGTTAAGAAGGAACGTGCGGATTTTAGTTTCCTGCTCACAAACCTCTGTCTCAACTAGTTTGATCTTTTGATCAATATCTTGTGCCCTTTTAAATTCACCATCCGCTTCTTTGCCTGCTTTTTTGAGTTTTGCAATCTCTACTGTAACTTGTTTTCGATCATGACGCAGGTCGTTTAGTTTAGTGCTGTTTTGGCGCCATTCTTTGTCGAGGCTAATGAGGTCTTGGAGCATCTGAAGACATTCAGGACTATTACGTTTAGCTAAGTTAGCTTTGACATAATCAGGGTTCTCACGGATAAGTTTGATGTCTAACATGAGGGTCACTAGATAATTCCTACTAACTAAATCAGATATTTAATATTTGACCTCATCTGCACCGTAACTTCTAACCCTCTAACACACTGTTCGGGGCTGGCTGATTGATGACAAACCAAGCACCTCCTCAACAACCCGCCTCAACGGCAGTCAACAGATATTGTCATTAGTGGTTACCAAATCCTGTGATTTAGAGTTTACAAATAATACTTTGTACCCTGGGGGTAGATAAGCAACTAATTCAGATTCAAAGTCTAACCTTATCTTATCATAATTTCATAAAGTTAATTAATTGCTTGTATTTTCATTTATGCCCTAATAGCCAACATGGGGCGTAATGCTGTGGACTTTGCGAAGCTATCTGTTTTGTTGCTTATCGCATTTGTGTTATTGCTTGCTCTTGTATTGGTTAACATATATGCCGCTAGACATAAACCAAACAAGTTGCGCTACAGGGTTGTTTTGGTTCTTTGTTTCTATATTCTGGGAAGTGGGGTTGGTATCTTTGATCACCTCATTTGGAGCATTTCTATTATGGTTGTTGCCACCATTCTTGGTTTTGTTCTTCTTCGAGGTATGCCTGAAAGTGTTAGATTGGAGGAGGCTGAAAATACGCGAACTATTGATCTCTCAGCGCCCATATGCGCTAAAGATTTTTTCTCAGCCGGCTTACTCATAAAACTTGAACGGAAATATGGTGTACAGAAAGCTAGGGTAATATATTTACTCCCTGTTCTAGTTCTCCTTGTTATATCTGTATATTTAACAGGGTTAGCAATAAACTGGATCACTGAACCTCTGTACACTGATCTATCTTGGATAGTGCCCATTAATACGGGTGTGGTGACTTTTTTACTCATTATCCGCAATTATCGGGACACAAAAAAAGCCATAGATGCTTCTCAGCAGGGCACTCCTTGAAATATAGCCACGATATTGTTGTATTTGTTATTGTATACTTTTTAAGAGTCAAGTAATGCGCGTACTGTGCCAAAACCATTTAATAACTAGACCCCTCAAATTTTAACTATACAAACTTAGAGGATTTAATCTTGTCACTAAATCAGAATCTAGAAAAGCTCTCCAACGCTTGCGGTGTCACTGGCAGAGAAACCCCTGTCCGTGACCTCATGGTAGAGATGCTAAAACCCCATGCCGATAAGATCCAAGTTGACCGCATGGAAAACGTCATAGCGATCAAAAACGGTAAACCCAACGCACCCAAAATCATGCTTGCTGCACATATGGATGAAGTCGGGTTGATGGTGAAAACCATAACCAAAGACGGTTTTATACAGTTTAGCAAAATGGGTGGAATTGACGACCGCATTCTTCCCGCACAAAAAGTTGTTGTCCACACCAAATCAGTTACTTACCCAGGCGTTATCGGCTCAAAGCCGCCCCATATTCAAAAAGAAGAGGAACGTAAAAAAATCATCAGCTATGACGATCTCTTCATTGACATAGGTGCTGAAAGCAAAGATGATGCTGTTGCAATGGGCGTTGCAATAGGTGATCCTGTTGCGTTTGATGTAAAATATGCTCCCTTGGGCAAAGACACAGTCATGGGTAAAGCATTTGACAACCGTGCTGGCTGTGCAGTCATGGTTGAAACCATGCGATTGCTAAAAGAAGTAGACTGCACCGTATGTGCGGTAGGTACTGTGCAAGAAGAGGTGGGTCTGCGGGGTGCGGCAACTGCTGCCTTTGGTGTAGATCCCGACCTTGCAATAGCACTGGATGTAACCATCGCAGGCGATGTTCCAGGTGTTCGCGAATTCGATACCAGTGTTAAAATGGGCAAAGGACCCGCATTGACTATTAGCGATTCTGGATTAATCACTCACCCCAAGATTCTTCGCTGGCTTCGCGAAACAGCACAGGAAGAACAAATCGCTATCCAGCTCGAATCAGGCCTGCTTGGTAGCACTGATGCTGCACGCATATCCATCACACGACAAGGCATCCCAAGCGGAACTATCTCGATTCCCACACGCTATATCCACAGTCCAACTGGTATAATGAGCCTCAAAGATCTGGAACTATCTGCTAAACTTGCAGCTGCGGCCATACAGAAAGCCACCAAATACTTCTAATCTTTCTTTCTTTGTAGCTTGCCCTATCTTTTTGATGGGGAAAATTTGTTTTTATTCTAGCCCACCTATCTATTTTTGGTTAAGTTATGAGTAAATCTGACAAGTTCGCTGGGAAATTTGAGTTCTTAGAACACACTGCAGACATCTATGTTCGGGCGCTAGGTACCCGCATGGAGGAAGCATACGAAAATGCGGCGTTAGCCCTGTTTGAAACTATGACAAACAGTGCCAAAATCGCTCAGACCAAAGAAGATACCTTTGAGGTGGAAGCTGAAGATCAATATGCTTTGCTCTACAATTGGCTTGAAGCTTTACTGGTCAAGTTCGAAACAGATGGTATGCTCTATAGTAAATTCCAAATAAGTGATTGGCAAGAAACTCCTGAGAGTTTCAAGTTTACAGCAAAAGCATGGGGTGAAAAATTTAACCCCAAACGACATCCCCAAAAAGTAGGGGTGAAAGCGGTAACATACCATTTGATGGTGGTTATCCGCGAACCTGAACGGGTGGTTTTAGAGTTTATACTCGATATTTAGCAGAAACCCATCTTTGTTAGATCTTCTAACATTTTTGCAACCATGGGTTCAGGTGGCGAATCCAGCGATTTGGTAACGGAAACCACAAACGGAATATTTTTCTCTCTGTAGTATACGATGAGGGGTGCGGTTTGGGTTTTGTAGATATTGAGACGATGTTTGATAACTTCAATGTTATCGTCGTTGCGCTGGTAGAGCTCACCACCGCATTTGTCGCATATACCCTCTACTTTGGGTTTGAGAAAGCGAATGTTGTAAACGGCATTACAGTTTTTACAGATGCGCCGTGAAGAGAGCCGTTCGATGATGATTTCATCAGGGACATCTAGTTGGAGGATAACATCAATCTTTGCGATACCCTCTAAAGTTTTAGCCTGCTCGATGGTGCGTGGAAATCCATCAAGTAAGAAACCCTTATCTGCGGGAATTTTGCTGAGTCGGTCTTTTAGAACCTCCACAACAACATCATCTGGGACTAATGCGCCCTGTTCAACGTAGCTTTTGACTTTTTTGCCCAGCTCGGAATTCTGTTTAACGGATTCCCGGAAAATATCGCCCATAGCGATAACCTCAACGCCAAGTTGGTTCTGTAACCGTGAGGAATACGTGCCTTTTCCTGCGCCCGGTGCTCCAAATATGATGGCCTTCACTCTGTTTACTCTCCAATGAGGCTCGTATATTTGGGGATGATAATTAAATTTATCGTCGATTCTGCTTTTTCTTTATGAAAATAGTTCGGTTTGTCAGCAACAATAATTTCAGAATCCCAATCTGATAGAGAAACAAAAAGAAAGAAGGGATGGAAAGTGAGATTTGTTAGTTTATTTTCCCATGACTTTTTTTGCGGCGATTTCAATATCTTCCGCTTTGATGGTTTTTCTTCCTGCATGCATCGCAAAATCGAGTGCTTCTTTAGCGATTTTTACTCCGATTTCCTCTAAGGATTTAGCTAGTTCTTTTGCTGCGGTTTCGCTTACTCGGTCGGCGCCTGCTTTTTTGCATAGTCTATGCATGGGGGCTACAGCTATTTCTAATTCAATCATATCGACATCTCTTTCGCTTCTTTTTCTATTTAAGGCTGTATTTAACCTTTGTTATCTCTTTTTACACTAAAATGTTTCCAACGGCTGATTTGAAGTAAACATAAGAAAATCTTAAAACCCTCAAAGGCAAATATAGCGCTGAACAAAATGAAGCTAATAGACGCTCATATTCACCTCTCTGAGGCCGAGTATGCCGGGCACATTGATGAACTGATAGCGGATGCCAAAAACTCTGGCGTGACTGCACTAGTCACCAATTCGCTGGACTTAACAACATGTCAAAATGATATCAAATTATCCCAACAATACCCCGATTTGGTCTATCCAGCTTTAGGTATCCATCCTTGGAACGTAAATGTACTCAAAGAAAACGAACTCCAAGAAACCATCGACTATATCCAAACCCAAAAAGGCAAAGTAGTTGCCATCGGCGAAATTGGCTTAGACTACAAATATGAATCCACCTGGGAACAACAACTCACCGTATTTGACAAAATGTTACGCCTCGCCGAAACAATGGAACTCCCCGTTATCATACATTCAAGAGGAACCACCGATAAAATCGTAGAGATGCTCCCCTCCTATCGTCTCAACAAGGTCCTTCTACATTGGTTTAGCCATCCTCTAACGGCACTTGCTAAAGCTATAGACAACGGCTACTTTATCACCGAAGGCCCCCCATCTACCTATTCTAATGGTATTCGCGAAGTCGTGGAAAAAACCCCTTTGACTAATCTGCTAACAGAGACCGATGGTCCAGTAACTTATTGGAAACAACCCTACAATGGCCAACTAACCAAACCCTCCCACATACGATGTGTTGTGGATGCCGTGGCAGACATTAAAAAAATATCTGTGGAAGAAGCCGCCGAACAGATTGCCCAAAACTTTGAGGTTTTCTTCAACATCAAACCCTAATCGAAGATAATTTTCTATTTGGCGTTTGACTCGTAACCTCTCGGGGGCTTATTTTTCACCGTTGAGGCGCAAACTTAAATTAAGCCTGTTCTCTATTGAGTGTTGCTCCTACGCTTTTAAACGCTGGAGAAAAACTGTTAACACCGGAGGAATAAACATAGGAAAAGTGAAGACTGAACAGATAAAGCACCTCGGCAAAGACCTGATGACGCGCTTTCCAGGCAAATTCACAACCAGCTTTGACGAAAACAAACGTCTAGTTGATGAGGTTACCAGGGGCACAACCACCCGGGTACGTAACAAAGTTGCTGGATACATAACGCGCACTAACGCATTAGCTCAAGCCGGTTCAGATGACGATTCTGACCTTGACGAATCAGAAATGGCCGAATAAGCCGGAAAAGAATCCGTATGATGGATGCGTACCGTAAAGGATGGGCATTAAGGTATTTGCGTGAAGCAAAGGCTGAATTAGAGGCCGCGCGCAAAATCCCTTACATGGCATCAAGTTTGGTTTTAGAAGCCATTCGAAAAGCCCGAAACGCTATCTACTATAGCTTAGGTGAACCTGCGTTTATAGAGATACTTATCCATGATGAAAGCGCTAAAGTTCCCAGTTCAAATGATTCGGTTCTGCGTTTTCTCATAGAAATAGAAACCATAGTTCAGCAGATCTCTCAGCTCGAAGAAGTCAACGGAGAGGCCATGATGAAACAAGCCGATTCAATTGTTGACATCGCAACTGACATCGTAGAAACACTTACGCAGGAAAAATTTGAAAACTTTAGCTAAGGCTAACCAGCCTTTTTATTCCTAATTCATCGTCTTTTCATAAATAAAACTATTTAACAATCCCGCCTATATGGTAGATTACTCGTATGCTCATAACTATAAAATTTCTCGGTGCATTACGCCACATTTCAGGCAAGACCCAGCTGACCCTTAGCTTTCAAGATGGAGTTTCCATACAGACTGTTGTAGAAACTCTTTGCCAAGAGTTGCCCCCGCTTAAACAGATTTTTTCTGATTCGGAACTAAATGACGCTCGTTCTAACTCTCTGATTCTAGTTAATGGGCGCGAAATTAGCGTTCTAGACGGTTATGAAACTCAACTTTGTGACGGCGACGAAATTGTGTTTGTTCCAGTGGTTCATGGCGGCTAATCATGATAACTCTAACCACCGACTTTGGATTAAATGATCCCTATGTCGCTCAGATGAAGGGCGTTATCTACACCCTAAACCCCAACTCTAAAATTATCGACATAACTCATGGCGTAGATAAATTCAACATATGCATGGGTGCTTTTATGCTGGCCTCAGTTGCACCCTACTTTCCTGTTGGGACTGTGCATGTGGCGATTGTGGATCCCGGGGTGGGCACAGAACGACGGGCGATTGTAGTACAGACTAACCAGGCATTTTTTGTGGGTCCTGATAATGGCATCTTGATGCTAGCCGCACAACAACAGGATATCAAGCATGTCTATGAACTCTCCAACCCCAAATTTAGATTACCCAAGGTTTCACACACTTTTCATGGCCGTGATATTTTCGCACCCGTAGCAGCACACATCGACAGCGGTATATCTGTAGCAGAGTTTGGATCTGAAATAACCCAACAGCCACTCCTCACACCCAAATTTGCCAGCATCCAAAACATCAACGGCACCCTAACTGGTCAAATTCTATATGTTGACAGCTTTGGCAACGCAGTAACCAACATCCCAAGCGAATTAATTCAATCTCAAACAGTAAACGTTAGTCTGCCTCAGGTAGTGCTCAAGTTAGCGCTAAGAGAAACCTATGCACAAACTAACTCAAAAGAAGCCGTTGCCTTGGTGGGCAGTCATGGGTTTTTGGAGCTTGCCCTAAATCAAGACAGTTTTGCTAAAAAATATCCTGTCCGCACAGGTGATCCTGTCACAGTTACTTTTGCATAGTTATGTTTTTGGCTATATCTGCTATGACATCCACTGGATTCTCAAGTGCGGCAAGTTTATCAGCAACATCAAAACGTTTGCCCAAATACTGTTTGGCAACCTCTATCACCTGGTCCTCTGTTGTTGCAAACAGCGGAAAACCCTTCTGAGCGAGGTAGGTGTTAACGTAGGTTTTTGCCATATCTGAGATACCAATGCTAGGTACGCCCTGTAGTGCAGCTTCGCGTGTGATGGTGCCGCCATAGCTAACTACTAAATCGGCGTGTGCTACCAACTCAGCAGTATCCTCAAAACCCAGCTTCCCCTTGTAGGCCTCTTCATTTTCATTATTGTATCTTTGAACGACATGGACATTTCCCAGCTCAGCAAGTCGTTGCGCCAATGTTTGAACGTTATCTTGTTTTTTTTCTGCATAGACTGCTCTGGTTTCTATCTGTCTAACCACAATCAGTGGTCTTTTTGTATCGGCTGTTTTTTTTGATTTGAAGCCCTTAATCCATGCAACTTCATCAACACCCCTAAAAACTGCGACGTTGTGAGCGCCATTGTCTGCTGTGAAACTCTTGGGCAGTGCCTCAGAGACCACCACCGTGTGTGCAAAGGGCAACGTTAAGCGATTTACTGCATAGGCATAGGGTGTGTCAGCGGTGGTTATGATGGGTATGCCCAAGCCAAATGCCACTCGACAAAGCTCTACGGATTGATGGGCAATTGCTACATCTGGTTTTTTATCTCTAAACATCCTTGCAAACTGGATAATGCGCTCCGCGCTCTCCTCAAGCCTTGATGTAAGCGTTGTCGGTGCATATTTCCCAACAACCAGTGGATCTTCGCCTAATCCTTTGGCCAGTGGAATAGTGTCGGGATGTTCACGAGTGGTAAAGATAACTTCATGTCCCAAGGCTCTGAACTTTTTAGCTATGGCAATGGCATAACGAACTTGTTTGCCTGTGCAGGCGTCATACCAAACTCTCATGGTGACACCCTGCACTTTTGCGCCAAGAATTCTTCGCGTTTAGCTTCAAATTCCTCAAGAGACATAACTTTCTTAGCTGGACAACCCGCAACCACGGTTCTAGGTGCCACATCTTTGGTAACAACACTCCCACCACCAACCACCGCTTTTTCACCAATTGTTACGCTGGGAAGAATAGTCACCCCACCACCAATGGTAGCATCATCTTTTATCATAGGCGGCGTCAAATAGTTACATCGGGGATATTTGTCATTTAACAAGCTAGTGTTTGGGGCAATAAAGACATTATCGCCTAGCACACAACCGTTTGATATGGTAACATGAGCTTGTATGTTACAGTTTTTACCCAAGGTAACATTTTTGCCCAAATCAACAAAACTACCCACAATGGTACCTGCACCGATTTTGGTTCCTTCCCCTATGACGACATAGTTCCAAATCGCACAATCGGCACCAATTTCTACGTTAGCACCAGTCACAATACCGATGCCTCGCTTTGAATTCTGCATACCTGTCTTTTTGTGCTCCAGATTTAAATAGTTTTAACACCCATGGATTTCCATCGAGGCCTCAGCATGACTCACCAAATAGTCCTCATCGTTGGGTTAGGTGAAATCGGCCATACCCTTTTCTCCCTCTACACTGAAAAGAAAGCCGAGTTTACAGTTTACGGTTTAGATTTAGATCAAACCAAAATGCAAGAACTCAACCAAGACAAAACCAAAATCCCAAACAAAATTGACGTTCTACAAGTAGCCCTTCCATGTGCAAACCCTGAAAAATTCGCTCAAGTCATAGCTGACTATGCCAAACAGTATCAACCTAACCTAATTATAGTTAACAGTACAGTTCCGCCGGGAACCACTCTTCAAGTTGCAAAAAAATGCAACGACTGCCAAGTGGTACACTCCCCCGCACGAGGTGTGCACATAAACGTAGAACACATGATCTGGGAGATGAAACGCTGGCCCAAATACATCGGCGGCGCCACACCCAAAGCAGCAAAAGACGCAAAAACCCATTTCGAGACACTGGGACTCCAAGTTAAAGTACTCAAAAGCTGTACCGAAACCGAATTAGCTAAACTCTTTGAAACCACCTACCGCGCCTGGATGATTACCTGCTTCCAAGAAATGCACCGCATCGCACACACATTCAACGCCGACTTTAACAACACAATTGATTTCCTCGAAGATACCCACCGTCAACGCTACGACCGCCCCATAATGTTTCCAGGATACATCGGCGGACACTGCCTCATTCCAAACACAGAATTACTTCTCAAATCATACGACTCAGATCTTTTGCGTCTTATCTTAAAATCCAACGAAAAACGCAAAGAAGAAATGAAAGACCCCCAAATACAAACTGAAGCCCAAATGGTCGCCCAAAGAGCCCAAACACTACAAAAAGAACTCACAGGAGAAAAAAACGTAACCCTCCCACAAAAACAAACCGAAAACAACCCCTAACAATCCTATATACCCCATAGTAGCAGAAAAATACGAATAAATCACTGTAAAATTAACTCTTGTATCTCTGTTGGTTTTTGGCTTAAAAAACCCCTTTTCTTGGGTAATGCATAAAAGCAGATTATGCACAGTGATACTCAACACCAAAAGGTTTGATAATTCACATGTCCGCTAAAACCTTGCCTAGAAAATTCGTCTCAGTGGACCCAAGCAAATGCATTGGATGTGGTATTTGCGAATATGCCTGCACCACCGAAAAAGGTGAAGGTAGCTGGAACCCGGTTCGCAGTAGAATCCGCGTCGTACGAATGGTACCGGTCTTCAATTTTGCCCTAACCTGTCGAGGATGCATAGACGCACGATGCGTAAAAGCTTGCCCTGAACGTGCAATCACACAATCCGAGGTCAACAGCCTCCTAATTGTAGACGATGCAAAATGCAAAGGGTGCGACTGGTGTGTCCAAGCCTGTCCACACGGTGGAATCACCATCCATGCAGAAACCGGCAAAGCCATTGCCTGTAACCTCTGCGAAGGCGACCCACAGTGCATAAAAACCTGCCCCGAGGAAGCCCTCGAAATCGTAGAATCCGACGAAGCTGCCGATAAACGCTTCAACGACGCCCTAGAAAAACTACCCGCACAAGCCGACCAGTTAACTGTTATCGTCAAAAAGAAAGACTGGAAACCCCTTATTGCCACTGCAGAACAACGCTCTGAACGAGTCGCAGAAAAACTCGACGCACTAAACCAACGGGCATTAGCAAAAAAACACGACAAAAAACCCCCACCCTAACCTTCGGAGAACAATTCTCCAATTCCCACCAACTTCTATTTACCTGCTCTACCTCAATGAGCAAGACGCTTTGTGTTTCTCTTTTCTACCCGGCTGTATGCTGTGTGGTGTGGTAGATGTGGCTGGTGTTGTTTTCTAATGCTTTTTATGGATCCATTAGACACATAAATGTGTCAGCGTATTTAAAATACAACCGCTAAGATTAATTGCACAAATAGTGTGGAAGCGCAAATGATGATTGCCCCAAATCCTTTCGAGTTGTTTCGCCAAGAATGTCAAACGGTATTAACTGCTGTTATAGAAAAAACGCTTCCCGAAGTTGCGTTACCCCCTATTAATCTTAGAAAAACTCCCAATATCGAATATGGCCAACTGGCAACATCACTATGTTTTGAGTTAGCCAAAAAACTAGGCCAAAAACCGTTGGATTTAGCAGAAAAATTGGTTGCAGCCATCGATCCATCTGCATTTAGTCTCATTGACAAGGTTGCACCTGCAGGCGGCGGATACATAAACTTCCATCTAAACTTTGCCAAATTCAGCGAACTCACACTACAATCTATTAAAGAGTTAGACAGCCAATACGGCTTTGTCAAAACCGATACTCCACAAAAAATAATAGTTGAGCATACAAGTGTCAATCCTCTGCATCCTATCCACATTGGACAGGCCCGCAACCCCATGATAGGCGACACTTTAGCCCGCATTCTCCAATACAGAGGCCATGAAGTTTCTCGCCACTACTATATTGATGATGTCGGACGCCAATCCTCAGTTGTGGCCTATGGTTATTTGAAGCTAGGCAAACCCCAACCCACTGAGAAACCGGACTTGTTTGTGGGCAAAATCTACACCGTAACTTGCTGTATTGTTGAAATCAACCGACTCAAACAAACCCGTGATAGAGCAACAGAGTTGCAAAATGCCGCTGACTTAGTCAAAGCAAACAAAGAACTTGACGAATGGCTGTCTATTGCTGTGGAGCTCAAAGAGAAATACCCCGTGCTCTTTGAGATGTTGCTGGCAAAAATAGAAGAAGACCCCAACCCCGAAGAAGAAATCAACAAACTCAACCGAGCATACGAAGACGGCCAACACGAGGCAAAAGACCTTATACGCGAAGTCAGCAATCTCTGCCTAAATGGTTTCCAAGAAACCATGAACCGCGTAAACATCACCTATGACTCATGGGACTGGGAAAGCGACCTCGTATGGACCCCCCAAGTCAACCAAGTCATGACCCAACTCAAAACAACACCCTACCTCTCAAACGAAAAAGGTGTTCTCCAATTCAACGCCGACCAAGTCACCCAAACACTCAACCTCAAAACCAAACTCGGACTAAGCCCAAACAACGAAATCCCACCCCTAACCCTAGTCCGCGCCGACGGCACCACCCTCTACACCACCCGCGACATAGCCTACACCATCTGGAAATTCAAACACGCCAACAAAGTCATAAACGTCATCGGCATGGAACAATCCCTAGCCCAACTTCAACTCAAACTCGCTCTCTACGCCCTAAACTACACCAAACAAGCCGAAAACCTATTTCACTTCGCCTACAACCTCGTTACCCTACCCGGATACAAAATGAGTAGCCGCCGAGGACACTACATAACATTTGACGAAGTACTAAACGAAGCTATCAACCGCGCACACCAAGAAGTCACCAAACGCTCCCCCATGCTAAGCCCAGAAGAAAAACAAACCATCGCCACCTTTGTCGGATTAGGCGCAGTACGCTACGCACTAATCGATGTAGACCCCAGCAAAAACGTCATATTCAACTGGGAACGAGTCCTCAACTTCGAAACCAACAGCGCACCCTACGTCCAATACACCCACGCCCGAGCCACAAGCATCCTACGCAAAATAACAAACCCACCCCAAAACCCCAACTATGAACTCCTCACCGAACAACTAGAAAAAGAACTAATCCTAACCATAGCCAGCTTCCCAGATATGTTCATCGAAGCCACCGAATACCTCAAACCCAACATGATCGCCGACTACACAAACAACCTAGCCGACAAATTCAACACCTTCTACAACGCTTACCCCGTGCTCAAAGCCGACACACAACAACTCACAGACGCACGCCTGACTCTAGTGAAAGCCATTCAAACAGTCCTAAAAAACGCCCTAAACCTTATTGGTATAGTTGCCCCCGAAAAGATGTAGCAAACTGTCAAAAAATGAATTCATGAGGCTTTTTTTAGGTCTTTTTTCTGATTGTATGAGGCCCTGCCTTGGGACTTGTTTATTGTTTCCCGTAAAGCCTTTAAATGGGCTGGATGTTTCTATATTTCCGCAAGCCTCAAAAAGTAGAATCTAAGCGGAGGTCGCCAAGCATGGTCAAAGGTGTAAGACTGAGGCTCTTATCCCGCAGGGGTTCGTGGGTTCAAATCCCACCCTCCGCACTTTTGCTTTCTATTCATGATTAATGGTGTGTTTGCCAGTATTTTTGTAATTAGGGTATAAAATTGCCTTTATTGGTGAGAGGTTTGAGTGTATCTGAGCTGTTTGTGCCGCTCCCAACTTGGGAGGATTTTGCTGAGAAAGCTCTGACGTTAAGTTGTATGACCCAAATCACCGAAGTAATAAACCTGTCATATTTGGAGAAGCAAACTTAAATACAAAAAATCTTAAGCACTAAAACAAAAAAATCACCCTATCAACTGCAGATAAGGTTCACAGTTAAACAGTTCATTTTTTCAATACACCCTTCAAGTCCATAAGTTTGTTGATATTTTCTAAAACAATAGCATCTGTTCTAAATTTAGAACACTTTAAGTAAAAGTGTTCTAAGCGTCAAATTATATGTTGCCCTGAAAAATACAAGCCAGGGAAAAACAGATGCAAAACGAAAAAAAGATGGTACTATATTTAGTGTCAACCCAAAAACTCGAGGTCATCACGTATGGAAAAACAGGTTAAATACAGAAAAAGAATGTTGCTCTACAGCATACTCGCTTTAACAATCGGCATAGCCGCAATTATACCGTTATCATACATTACACTAACCATAGACGGCACAAATCAAACACAGCCATTCTTCACGCCATACTTACAGCGTGTACAAGCTGCCCCAGATGTCGCAACTCTATATAACGCTCCTGGACTTGTTTACATCGATGAACCCCCTAACGAAGGTTGGATTTCCATATCCATCTGCTACGACATAACGCCTAATGGAGTTGACCTTACAGATGTGGATGCAAAAATAGAAGTCTATAATTTCCATTTCTACTCTGAACAAGGCTCAATTCTTAACATGACACAGTGTGTGGCAATTGCTGGGAACGTATCCAACCCAAGCTCACCTAACGGTGTTTCTACTGCAATCATAGATTATCACGGCTACGAGGATTATGATAATCCCATAGATTGGGCAAACCACAGGAATACCTTTACCTTTGCAGACGGAACAGTATATGACTTTACAGAACTACTCGGTTACACCGAATCATGCACAGTAGCTTATAGCTCAGCTGAATATTACACAGAATACACAGGAGAAACAGGAACTGTAGACGCTCATCGTAGCCTTGGTTGCATTGCGGTTCTAACTGAATCTAAAGGTGAAAAAACAGCACAAGCATTAACTGACCTAAGAAGCGCCCAAACAATCTATGTTGACATCACCAGAATAATGCAGATAACCTATAAACATCCAAGTAGCTCCAACACATCAGCAGGAATTAAAGCCACACCTACTAGCAACGAAGTTTTGTATCATATGCAGCTACCAGAGTCAACTCGTTTAGGAATAGCCGAGTATGAAACTGACCACAACGGATACCCGAATCCCCGTTTCGGCAAAGTGATGCCGTAAACCAACAACCCGACTAAAAGGCTGTAAAAATGACTAACGCTGAATTGGAAGGAACTGCATTAAGCGTTTATACTTTCATTGCCCGTGCAGATGGGCCAGTAGGAACAAGAGAAATAACTAGAGGCGCAAAACTCAGCAGTCCAAGCGTCACGCACTATCATCTTCAAAAACTTGAAAATCTTGACTTAATAGAGAAAAACAGCAACGGCGACTACATCCCTAAGAAGAGAGCAACTATTGATGGACATGTATGGGTCGGCAAAAACCTCATGCCACAATTAATGCTTTACTCCTTCTTTTTTATAGGTGCATTTGCCGCAGAAGTAAGTACGATACTGCTTAGCTTAATTGTTAAAAGTTTAGTGGTTGAAACAAGTTTCTGGTTTTTAACAGGCATAACTTTGGTATCAATGCTTCTATTCATCAAAGAAGGAACAAGACTGCAACGCAAACTAAAACCCAAATACACAGACAAGAAGTAAAAAACTGTATGTATTTTGCTATAATGGAACTGTGTTATCAGTTTGCTTTTTTTTCATTATACCTTTGGATTTTCGGTGACTTTGTTGAGCAAGCATAGTCATACATTCATGGATTATGATCTCTGATATGAAGTCTGCCAAATTATGTTGTTATTTTTGGTGTTACACGATTAAGCCACGACTTCTATCGGTTGGATTTTATACTGAGGTGGTAATTATTCTACACGGTGTTTCTTTGGGCGATCGTGCAACTTTATTACAGCAACATATGGATCAGTTATGCGAAAAAATTGGCGTAAGGCCGACCGGTTCTACTAAAAATAAAGAAGCGGTTGATTACGCTTTTGAGGTATTGCAAAAATGTGGTTTTCAGGTATATGCGCAGGAGTTTGACTGTATTGATTGGCTCAACTTTGGCGCACTGTTGTTGGTTGATGATCAGAAGGTGCAGGTGGAACCCGCAGAATATTCGCTTCCTTGCGATATTCAAGCTGAATTTATCTGTATCGATACCGTAGAGGTGCTTCAAAAGGTAGAGTTAAGCGACAAAATAGCTGTTATTTATGGTGAGTTATGCAAAGAGCCTTTGATGCCAAAAAACTTTGAATTCTATAACCCTGAGGAACACAAGCAAATCATAGCGTTGCTGGAAGAAAAACATCCCCAAGCCATAATTGTGGCTAGCCCGCATAAAGAACACATCATACAAGATGGGGACTTTAACATCCCCTGTGCCGTTATATGTGCGGATAGGTTGGATATTTTTTTACAAAGTAACCGCCGGAAAGCAAAACTAACCATTAACACAGAGCGGATTCCAGTAAAAGCCCATAATGTAATTGCCACCTATGGGTCAGGTTGCCGTGATAAAATCTGTTTTTCAGCGCACATTGACACAAAACCCACAACACCCGGTGCTCTTGATAATGCTTCGGGTGTGTCTGTTCTGTTGGCTTTAGCGGAGACTCTTACCCATAGCGACTATCCGTTCCAGATTGAAATTGCCATACTAAATGGCGAAAAGACTACTACTCTACTCCCGGAGAAACCACATATATGGCAGGGCTCTCCCCGGAATATTTGTTGGCTGTTAATGTAGATGGTGTAGGGTTGCGAGGCAGTGCTACTTCTATCTCTTTTTATGCGTGCCCGCAGAAACTTGAGAACCAACTCATGGAATATGTAAAACGAACACCCGGGTTTGAGCGCATTGAACCCTGGCCTATGGGCGACCATATGATATTTGTTGCCGCAGAAATACCAACCATTGCCCTAACGGCCTGCAACATATTTAGTCTGATAGATACTCTGATTCATACTTCCGAGGATAACCTGAAAAACATTGATTTGGATATTTTAGTCAATGTTGTAGATTTTTTGATGAAGTGCATTGATGCTGGCGTGTGATGTGTGGTTTTTTATTTACCCCACATTAACCGTTTGTATGCGTAGTGATTGCTGAAAGTGATCTCTGCCTCTGGTTGTAGTAGTTGTTGAACTAACAAAATCCCTGGTGATCTGTTGGTCGTGCTAAAGAAAGACTTTAACCCTGGCCAGCAACCACAAACACCATCAACAAACCTGACCGAATTTTTATCTCTCAAAAACTGATACAGTTGAGGTTTGTCTAAACATTTTTCTATATCTCTGCATTGTCATGTGGGAGAAGGCAAAGAAGTTATGACTGATGAAATCGTTGGCATGGGCACATGGTACGATATGATGGCTAAAAAAGTCATCGAACGTGAACAAACTCTCAATCGTGACATGGGTAGAATTCGCACCGAGATGGGTTTGGGTGCCTCAGGTTTTCCTCATATCGGTAGTTTGGGTGATGCCTCCCGAAGCTATGCTGTTACCTTGGCGCTCAAAAACTTGGGCTACAACTCTGAGTTGATTGCCTTCTGCGACGACAAAGACGGTCTGCGCAAAGTTCCAGCTGGTCTGCCGGCTGATATAGCTAACAGTTTGGAAAAATATCTCGGATACTCTGTATCCACTATCCCTGATCCGTTTGGTTGTCATGAGAGCTATGGTAAACACATGAGCTCGCTTCTACTTGAAGCCCTTGACAAATGCGGTATCCAATACAAGTACTACAGTGCCCAAGACGTCTACAAAAAGGGTCTGTTGCTAAGTGAAATTCGTACCCTACTTACAAATGCCAAGCAGATTGGCGAAATAATCAAACAAGAAGTCGGACAAGAAACCTACAACGCGGTTTTGCCCTTTTTTGCGGTTTGCGACAAATGCGGGCACCTCTACACTACTCGCGCCTACACTTTCGATCCTAAAACTGATAAAGTCACCTACAAATGTGAAGGACAAGAAATCAAAGGTAAACTCATCGCCGGTTGCGGTCATGAAGGCGAAGTGGATATCAAAAGCGGTGAGGGTAAACTGACTTGGAAATCCGAGTTCGCCGCAAGATGGCGCGCCCTTGACATACGATTTGAAGCCTATGGCAAAGACATCGCCGACTCAGTGCGCATAAACGACCGCATCTGCCGTGAAGTTCTTGGATATGAGCCGCCTAGCCATGCCCAATATGAAATGTTTCTCGATAAGGGCGGCAAAAAAATCAGCAAATCAGCCGGCAACGTATTCACCCCTCAGGTATGGTTCAACTATGGCTCTCCTCAATCCTTGTTACTGCTCATGCTCAAACGTTTCGTAGGCACCCGGGCTATTGATGTCTCAGATATTCCCAGTTATATGGCTGAACTTGACGAATTAGAAGACGTTTACTTTAACAAAAAACAAACTAACCCCAAAGAAGCCATCCGCCTCAAAGGGCTATTCCAATACTGCTATGTCATGAACCCGCCCGCTGAACTCAGCATCCATGTGCCCTACAACCTGCTGGCGTTTCTTGTCAAGATGGCTCCCAAGGAATGCATAAACGACTATGTCGCTGAAAAACTACAAAGCTACGGCTACCTCAAAAAGGATCAAAGCATAGACGCAAATCTCCAAACACGCATCCAATATGCTCTAAATTGGACCCGCGACTTTGATGAAATCAAAGAAACAACCATCGAACTCTCCGAAGCTGAACACAAAGCCCTGAGCGAACTCTGTATAAAACTACAAGCCAACCTTGATGCCGATGCAATTCAAAACGCCATCTTTAACGCCGCCAAAGACAACGAACTAAAAGTTGGTGCTTTCTTCAAAGTACTCTACACTGTACTTATGGGTGCATCCCAAGGACCTAAACTCGGTCCATATGTACTAGCGATGGGCAAACAGAACGTAATCGCCGCAATAGAACGCGTACTTAACAAAACCAACACCGAACCCCAATAAACCCTGATTGTTCACAAAACAATCGTTTCAGCAAGTTTGTGGAACTTTTTAACCCACAACTTTAACCCCCTCTGATTTACATTCACATTTGTCAGTTTTTCTCACAGAGTCAAAGTAACCTCGAAGCCGAAACCACTATTTTTAAGTTCAAGCTCCGTATTTACTACCTTTGCCTTCAAAATTTTGAGGGCTAACAAGACAGTTGGGCCTGTCGTCTAGTACGGATTATGACACCGGCCTGCGGAGCCGGAGGTCCTGGGTTCAAATCCCAGCGGGCCCGCCATCTCTTCTTAACTACTTAAGCTAATAGTTGAATGCATTTTTAGGAAACTTTTCTGCATAGTTGTTAGTTTTCACACTCAAAGTTGGCTTTTGATGGCTTGTTCGAGGTATGTGTGCCTAGAAAAACTTATATGGTTAAGGCAGTCATGTTGTTGTTCGCATTAATTGGAGGTTTACTTGATTTGTCAGCAATACCCACGTCAGCGGGCGGAGTTCCCATTATGGTTCTCAGAGAAGGTACTAAGCGGAACCGGGGAAAAGACGCTCAGCATGGAAACATTATGGCTGCTAAAGTTGTAGCTGAATCCGTCCGAAGTGCATTGGGACCCAAGAGCATGGATAAGATGTTAGTCGACGGTTTTGGTGATGTTACCATAACAAGTGATGGTCGAACTATACTTGACGAAATGGATATCCAGCATCCTGCGGCAAAGATGCTAGTTGAGGTTGCTAAAACCCAGGATAAAGAAGCCGGTGACGGAACAACATCTGCAGTTGTCCTTGCAGGTCAACTCTTAAGCCGTGCTGAAGAACTTCTTGATAAAAATATTCATCCAACAATCATCATTGAGGGCTACAAGCAAGCTGCCCAAAAAGCGCTAGAAACCCTCGATAAAATCGCTATTCCCATAGATCCAAAGAAATCTGATTACCTCAAAAAAGCTGCTGTAACATCGATGGGAAGCAAAATCGTCTCTGAGCACAAAGACTACCTCGCTGATATCGCTGTTAAAGCTCTGCAAGCAATTGCAGAAAAAACTCCTGAGGGAACAATGAAAGCAGATATAGACGATATCAAAGTTGAGAAGAAAACCGGTGGATCCGTCGCAGAGACCACCTTTATCAGCGGCATTGTGCTTGATAAGGAAATTGTACACAGCGGTATGCCTAAACGAGTAGAAAAAGCAAAGATTGCTCTTCTGGATGTCTCCTTGGAAAACGAAAAGCCCGAACTCGACGCTAAACTAACCATCGAAAGCCCCGCACAGATTGAGGCTTTTCTCAAACAAGAAGAAGCTATGCTCAAAGCAATGATCGATACCATCCTTGCAACCGGCGCCAACGTAGTGATTTGCCAAAAAGGTATTGATGATCTTGCCCAGCACTTCATGACTCGGAAAGGCATAGTTGCCATTCGCAGAGCCAAAAAATCCGATATGGAAAAACTCGCACGGGCAACCGGTGGAAAAATCATCAGCAATATCGATGCATTAGCCAGCACCGATCTTGGCGAAGCCCAACTAGTCGAGGAACGCAAGACCGGCGATGACAAAATGACCTACATCGAAGGATGTAAAAACCCCAAATCTGTCACGTTGCTCATAAGAGCCAGCAACCCACGCTTAACCGCAGAAGCTGAACGCAGTATTCATGATGCTCTCTTTGTCATAAAAGACCTCATAGAGGATCCCCGTATAGTTGCAGGCGGCGCGGCACCTGAACTAGAAATGGCAAGTGCCCTGCGCAAATATGCCCAGACACTCCCCGGTAGAGAACAGATAGCCGTAGCAATCTTTGCTGAGGCCCTAGAAGAACTCGCAGTGATTTTGGCAGAAAACGCAGGTCTAGATTCAGTGGATCTTCTCACCCAACTTCGCGCAAGTCATGAAAAAGGCCAAACTTGGGCCGGCATAAACGCATCTGCTGGAAAAGTCGACGACATGACAAAACAGAACGTTTACGAACCGCTTGCTGTTAAAAAACAAATCATCAAATCAGCCAATGAAGCCGCATCAATGATCCTAAAAATTGATGATGTTATCTCAACCGCAAAGATGAAGTCTCCTCCAATGCCCCCAGGAGGAGGAATGCCCGGCGGTCCAATGGGCGGAATGGGCATGGGCGGTATGGGTGGCATGCCTGGTGGAATGATGTAGAATGCAACAAGAAAAATCAATCAATGTAGGACCCCCCAAAATCACTCGCTTCGAGAAAGCAAGAATCGTGGGCGCACGCGCTCTGCAAATCTCGATGGGAGCCCCAATCTTGGTAGATGCCGCAGAAAACACCAACCCCATAGACATCGCACTAAGCGAACTCAATGCAAACATATTACCCATAACCATACGACGCACACTACCCGACGGCACATTCCAAGATATACCCCTAAAATGGCTATTTTAAAACGCCATCTTTTCTTCTCTCTACTAATTTTAGTCTCTTAATGTGTTTGTACAAAGAGTAGCCACATACTCTTAAGACCTCTCACCCGCTAAACAGAATGGTGATAAGTCTGATTTTTAACGTATTCCACAGTATACCCCCTCTGCCTGCCCCACCCGAACACCCCGAACGCCCTCCGCCAAACATACCCATCCCCGGTGAACCCACAGCCGGAGATAAAAGCCACCACCACAACTACCGATGCAAAAAATGCGGCAAGGCATTCAATAGCAAAACCGAACTCAAAGCACACCTAACCATAGAACACCCCTAAACTACTATACAACACAAATGTAATTTGCTGTTATAGTTGCTTAAGTCAATGATTGCTCAAACGGGTGCTGTAGTTAATGTTTTGTTGGCTTCTGTGAGTGTGTTTGTGATTTGTTTCCAGTGTGCACCCTGCCAGTAGATCTGTCCACAGTTGGGGCACCGCCAAAACTGCTCATAGTAATGAGCAGTATTGGGTTTTAACTGGGCTTCTATTTGTTCTTTTTGAATCGATTTGAGGGGTGTATTGCAAATGGGACAGCGCGACTTATCCATATCAATCTCTAACAATAGCCCATAGCGCTCTGCAATTTTTGCAAGCCGCTCGACTTCGGTTTTGCCCTCCACATAAAACGTATCCAGCCCCCTTGTGGCCGCTCTTTTGTAGAGCTCCTTGTCTCTTGTTAAAAGTATTCGTTGCTCGAGTTTTGCTATCTCTAAAAGTTCCCTGTCTTCTAAGTGCACATTATAGGTTACATCATGCCCCAGCATGCGTAACCAGCGTGCCAATTTCCCCAGCATACCATCTACAAGAAACCTCACATGGGACCTCCCCGCACGATTTTGCCCGTGCCGCCCTTTGCAACAATTTGGTTGTCCTCATAAACAATCTGTCCTCCCACTATGGTTTTAACTGGTTTGCCATTAACTTCCCAGCCATTATAGGGACTGAATTTGGCTTTGGACTTAAATTTGGATGCATCTATTTTAAATTGACTCTGATAGTCAACGATGGTAAGATCCGCTGCTTGACCAGCTTTGAGATATCCCCTATCTGTTAACCCATAGATTTGTGCTGGGTTTTCTGCAAGATGGGACACAACTTGTTCTAAGCCAAGCTTGCCCTTTCTTACCATTGTGAGCATAAGCGGCAGGGTCACTTCCAATCCGGGGATGCCTGCTTTGACTTCCCAGATGTCATTTGCTTGTTTCTCTTCTATGGTGTGGGGTGCATGGTCTGAGCCAAACGTATCAATCAAGCCCTCATTTACGCTTTGCCACAAGGCTTCCACCTCAAGTCGGTCACGTAGCGGCGGCGCTATAATAGCCAGCGAACCATGCCGTTCTACCTCATCACTGCTCAGCATCAAATGATTGGGTGTGACTTCACAGGTGATGTTTTTTTGGGTTTTTTTAGCTTCTACAATTGTTGCTACACTATCTTTGGTGGAGATGTGACAAAAATGTAGCTGTGCCCCTGTTTTGGCACTGAGTTTAACAATGCGCTCAACGGCCATGCGCTCAACCTCTTTGGTGTGTGCTCGTAGATAATCCGCTGGGGCTGTTTTTTTAGTCTGCTTAAGCTTGGCCTCATTTGCGGCCAATAAGGTGTGATCTTCTGCGTGGATGGCAACCGGTAGTTTTACTTCCGCAGTGGTTTTTAGCGCTTCTGTTATAGCGGTATTGTCATCTACGTTTACCCCCCCCATCTGCTCGCCCATAAACAGCTTGAACCCAACCGCCCCTTGATTAGCTATTTCTCTTATTTCGGGGAGCGTTTGGGGAAACTCTGAGTAGAATCCCGTGTTGACCACAATCCGCCTTTGGGCAGTTTCCATGCGATTTCTCAAGGTTTGAGCACTCATGGTAATAGGCACATTGTTTGGCATATCTAAAACTGTGGTAAAGCCGCCCGCGGCTGCCGCAGAGGTGCCAGAAGTAAAATCTTCCTTGTATGCTTTGTCTTCATCTCGCAAATGTACATGCGTATCAATTAACCCTGGCAATACAAGCAGGTGACCGTGCAGGTCATTTTTTTGGTCGGCATTTGGCATCTGTGTTTCTTTGCCAATTTTATCGATTATTCCCTCTTCTATGGCAATACAGCAATCAACGATTTGCCCATTTAGGTATGCTTTGGCATTGAGAACGACCGAATCAACAACAACCACTTCGTTTCACAGTAGAAAATAGGTATGCTGCACTAAAAAGTTATTTGACCCCATCTGCTTAGACTATGCATAACCTGCGGTTCTAGTTTTCCTTTACTTGATTGACCGCTAATTAATGTTGTTACTCTCAAACGTAACCGTTTCTGATGTAGAAACTATAAAACATGCTAATTAAGCCCTGTCTATAATGGTTGTTGTTTTTTGGTTCTTTCTAAAAAGGGTATAAATGGAAAAGATGCTGGGTTATTGTTTTTTACCCAGAGGATTTTTTTGAAGTTCTTCCAAGATTTTGGGGTCTTCACGTAGGATCTTGGGGATATAGTTGCATGCGGGGTCTGATGCGAAGAGGTCGCCTGTGTAGTGTTCTGCACGTGTTCGGCATCCGCCGCAAATTTCTCTGTATTCACAGATACCACATCTGCCTTTGAGGTTGTTTTTGTCGCGTAGCTGGAGGTGCAGAGGACTTTGTTGGAGTTCTTCCCAGGCGGTTCTTAGTTTTTTGGTTTTGACGTTGCCGATGCGGTAGCCTTCATGGAAGCCGCAGCTTCGATAGTCGCCGTTTTCTGTTATGCCTATATAGTTGCCGCCTATGCTGCATTTGCCCAAGTAACCCTCATTGTACCAGGCCCAAAAGTTGGCGGGGTTTTTTTGTCGTACTATACGTGCGTAGAAGGGTGCATAGACATGGATTTTGACTTTGCCGTAGAGTTTGCGTTGGATTTCATAGATCTCATCAAATGTTGTTTCGTACTGCTCTGGTGTGGGTGCCAAGTCTTCCATGTGATCGCTTGCTCTGCCCACTGGAACCAGGTTGTGGTAGACTAGCATGCGGGCTTTGTATTCTTCAGCGAGTTCTGCTGGGTGTGCCATGTGGTTTATGTTGATTTTAGTCATGGTGGTGACTAAACAGTCTAGGAGCCCAACTTCGCTAAGTTTCTTCATGGCATGTAGTGCCATGTCGTAGCCGCCTTTGCGGCGGGTTAGATCGTTTGATTCTCTGTTACCATCAATGCTAATGGCAGTGTGGACGTCATATTTGCGGAGCAGATCAAAGCGTTTTTCGTCCCATGCAAAGCCGCTTGTGATTAGGCTGACTTTCATATCATGCTTCTTTTCTGCGTATTCGATGACTTCCCATATGTCTGGGCGAACCAAAGGTTCTCCGCCGCTGATTCCAAGCCATTTTGAGCCGAACTCTGCCATTTCATCAACCATATGCTTGGCCTGTTCGGTGCTTAGTTCCTGGTCTTTAGCGTATTCTTTGGTGTAACTGCAATATGTACAACTTCCAACACAGTTACGAGTACAGCGCCAAACAACCATGAACAATGGGTCAGTGATTGGATTCATTTAATTACACGGTAAATGAATGATTTCCTACTCGATATAAGATTTACTATGGAAAACCAATTTTTCATGCTACTTCAAAGTTGCTATAATTGTATGCTGTGTCTAAACGTTTGCTGGCAGGTATGGTTGTTATTTGATAGTTGCTTGTTTGTCTTTGCTTAATACAGGTTTAGCCCTAAACTTGGGTGTGTTGTCTGAGGTTTGTTCTAACAATAGCTATATAGTAAAACAGCAAAAAGGAGCACTTTTTAAAAAGTTTAATAAGCCCGCTCCTAGAATTAGCTCTTCATTTGAGAAGGTTAAATTGATATGAGTAACGAATCCTCAAATGAACTGGTTGTAAATCCAGCACCACACATTCACGGATCTATGACAAAAGACCGTATGATGCAATACACTTTCATTGCTATTCTCGCAGTTACCATCGTTTCCGCTGTACTCTGGTCAGATGTCGTCACGCCCTCCGGATGGAACTTAGGCTTAACCGTTGCCATCGGTACTCTCATTGCAGTAGGCTTAGCCGTAGCAATCGACTTTCTTATCGGTAAAGTCACCTCTGATAGCGAAGTTAATACTTGGTCAGCCGCAGTTTTTGGTTTAATCGTCATTAACTGTTTTACTCTTGGTTTTCCTTCAATGGCAATGGGTATGGAAGTTGGAGTACCCGTTGAGGCACCTCTCGCATTCTTCTACATCGCGTTAATCTCCATCATTGGTATCGTTGTTTTCAAAAAAGTCGCAAGCATAGCAGGCAGAAAACTAGTTAACCCCGCAGCCGCCGCCAAATTCCTAGTCCTAATACCGACAACATTTACAACGCTTATCACAAGCTGGCACCTAAGCACCGGTATGCTAATGGTTCCCTCACTTGCAGGCCCCATTGGCAGTCCCGCTGATGGCTTAGGAACTGCAGGCAACGGCTATGCCTCGTTTGGTGCCTATCTGCAGGGATGCTTTGGCTCACCTAACGGAACAGAGGCTAGCGTAGAATCAATCATGTTGCTGACAAAGTACCATGGTTGGGTTGGCGGTGCATCAAGCATAGCTGTCATCATCGCAGGTGTTGCACTCTTTGTTGTTGGCCGTAAATACTTTAAATGGAAAATCACTGCAAGCTATCTCATCGCTATGGCTGCTACGTCTTTGATATTCTCCTTCATATTTGGAGATGTAGACCTAATCACTCGATTGCTCTTCTCGCTCTTCGCCGGTAGCTCAATATTCTTAGCGTTCTTTATGGCAACCGATCCAGCGACAACACCCTTTAGTGGAACCGGACAAATCATATTCGGTGTCGGCCTCGCAATTTTGACTATTTCGATACAAACCTTTATGGGTTTCTTCGGCGGCTCATTGTTGGCATTGTTGATCATGAACCTGCTTGTACCAGTTATTGACAAAGTTCGCATCAACAAACCCTTTGGGAGATGATTAAAATGGCAAACTTAGTTCACATACCAGAAGTAAAAGACCTAGCACGCAAAACCCCGATCGAGATCTTCCCAGATCCAAAAATCGCAGTTGTACTAACTAACCAGCAAGGCGGAGCAACAAACACACCCATCATAAAAGTCGGTGACACTGTAACTATCGGAGAAAAAATCGCAGACGCCAAAGAAAGAGTCAGCGCACCTATACACAGCCCCATAAGCGGTACAGTCATCAAAATCGAAAACGCCTACAACAGTTGCTTTGAAGCACCCACCGAAGCTATCTATATCGAAAACGACGGCAAAAAAACTAAAGCCAAACCCCTAACCTCCATCACTGAAGCAGAATTAGCCAACACCAAAAACGAAGACCTCCTAAAAATTATCCGCGAAGCCGGCATAATCGGCCTTGGCGGCGCAGGATTCCCCACATCTGTCAAACTAGCAGTACCTGCAGACAAAAAAATCCAACACCTCCTAGTTAACGGCGCAGAAGGCGAACCCTACGACACAGCCGACGAACGCATCATGATTGAACGCACTGCAAACCTAGTTCGCGGTGTCCGCGTAGTCCGCAAACTCTTAGGCAACCCCAAAGTCATCATCGTTACCAAAGAAAGCAAAGTCGAAGCCGTACCAAAACTCGAAGAAGCATTCAGCAAAGAACCCAACACCGAAGTCCGCGCAGCACATCTAACCTACCAGCAAGGCGACGCAGCTATGATGCAAAAAGCAATCCTAGGCTACGAAACCCCCGCAGGCAAACGCAGCTACGAAATGGGAACCATCGTACAAAACGTTGCAACCATAAACGCTATTGCAAACGCAGTCTTTGAAGGTGAACCCCTCATAAGCAGAGTCACTACCCTAAACGGCGATGTTCCAAAACCCAAAAACCTCCAAGTAAAAATCGGCACCCCAGTCAAAGAAATCCTCAGCGCCAACAACGTCAACTTATCCACCCTGAGCTCAGTCGTAGTCGGCGGAGTTCTCATGGGTACAGCACTCCAAACTCTCGACGCCCCAATAACTAAACGCACCTCAAGCATCATCTGCTTTGCAAAGGACAAAGCCAAACAAGCACAGAAAACCACCGCCTGTATCCACTGCGGCAGATGCGTCAGCGCCTGTCCAGTACGCCTACAACCCGTAGCAATACACAACGCTGTTGTCAAAGGTAACTTCGAACTAGCTGGGAAACTTTGGGCAAACGACTGCATCGCATGCGGAACCTGCTCCTATGTCTGTCCAGTCAGACTACCACTATCACACAACGTTAAAATGGCAAAACAATAAGCCATCTTTTCTTTTTTCATTTTTTCTTTCTATAATCTTGAATCTATAGTTCTGTCGCGCAATATACCAATTAATCAACGATTAGCCCATAAGCTGTATTTGCTTTTTAATTCCTGTGAACTGTTGCTTGGGGATACCCGCAAATATTCCAGTTATACAGATCGGTATGAGCTGATTATAGCTGATAGAGGCTATTAGGGAATGTGGTTTAGTAAAAGATCGGTTTAGTAATGAAAAATAAAAGGAATGTGTTCAGCTAGTAATATAGTGCAAAAAGAGTGGTTACTCTTTTTTCTTGTTTAGTCTATCGATTAGTGCGCTTGTCATTATTGGTAGTACCATTGTTGCGTCGCCTTCAATCATTATGCGTTTGGCTTTTTCGCTGATTTTACCCCACGATACTGCTTCTCTGGGGCGTGCGCCGCTGAGGCTGCCGTCCCATTCGTTTGCGGTGCTGATGTAGATGACATAGTCTAGGCCGTCTTTGAATTGGTTCCACCAAATTGTGTGGTGTTTGCTTATGCCGCCTCCGATTATGAGTGCTCCTGACTTTTTAGCGTCAAAGACGGTGTTGTTGAGGTCTTCTTCATCTTTTAGGATGTTAACTCGGAAGTCTTTGTGATCTTGACTAAAGAACCACAGCTGATACCCAACTGAGCCATCTGTTATGCCTGGTACATAGATAGGGATGCCGTTTTTGGCGGCCCAATAGAGAATTGAGGATTCGTTGCAACAGCGTAAGCCTATTTCACGTGACAACTCTGAGGTGGAGAATTCTTTTTTCCCTCCTTTATAGAGCTCAGTGAGCATGACTTGGATTTTATCTTCTATGATTGTGCCATAGCTGTCGTTTGGAACAAGCACGTTGCCTAATCTGTTGACGCCTTCTTCATGGAGTTTGCTGTCATTCATGACAAAACTGCCGCGGTAGTAGTCCTTCCAGCACCTAGCTATATCATGGTCCAAAGTACCGCATGTTGTGATGATGGCATCAACGAGTTTGCGTTTTACTAATTCTCGGATAACACCTCGGGTGCCCGTTGCAATGATATCAGCGGTAAATGAGAGAAATTTGATGCATTTCTTGTCTGCTGTCATGGCCTCAAGAATGTCTACACCTGTGGCAAGTTTGCCTGCTGTGAAACCCCAGGCATCCTCCATTTGTCCCACTAGATTATTTACTGTCATGTTTTCTGTAAATTGGTAATCTTTAACTGCAACTTTATGGGTTTTCTGTTATTTTGCCATTTCTTAGTCTCTCCCCCGAGAAAGAATATATAACGAAATAAATAGCTGTCGAAAACAATACGCTAAAATTGGTACGTGTTTATTCAGTTGTATGTGATTTAGTTATTCCTAACGGTTGTTGGTGTTTTGGTGTTAGTGGTGTTGTTTGAAGAAGATTGTTGAGTTTATAGAAAACCTGCATCCCGTAGTTTCAAGGCAATTGTTATATCGCCTTTGAACTGGATTTTGCCACTAAAGAACGCTTTTTCGGCGCTCAATTTTTTGTTAACTAAATCTAAAAAATCTCTGCAACTCATTTTGAGCGTTAGGCTCGCTGAGGGTGTAATGCCTTCACTTACTTGGATCTGTTGGTTTTTTATGGTGATAAACCAGTTGCCGCCCTCGGGACCAGATACTTCAAGCTGGGTTACTATATCGATGCCTGTGGCTTTTTCAGGTTTAAATTTTGTAGGTAAGGTTTTCTCGAAGAATTCTTTGGGGGTTTTTTCATCCATGCTTTTCATCTCGCGGCTTTTGCTAAATGTAACTCGAGCTTTTTGAACTTTTGTAAGTTATCTGAAGAGATCTTTCTCTTTGGGTCGCGTAAGTGGGGTTGTATTTGTGTTTTCAGTGGGTTGGTATGCTTTGTAGCCTCGCACGATAGCAACTGGTATACCTTCGCTGGCTTGTCCCATCACCAGTTCTGCTGCAGAGGCCAGTTCATCAGCTATTGCGGTTTGCTTAATTTTGAGTACATATCCAAAAAGGTCTTTTTCGCCTCGTCGGTCTCGGATTGGATTAAATCCGGCTGTGCCGATGGCTACGTTGATTTCTCCCATCCGAAAGGGTCTGCCGTGTGTGTCTGCAACAATAACTGCTACTTCTGCGCCGCTGTATTGTTTGATTTCTGTTCGGATGGCTGTTGCGGAGGCGTTGGGGTTTTTGGGCAACGGCACTACTTTTTGGTCGCCGCTGACATTTGAGTGGTCAATGCCAGCGTTTGCGCAGATGATGCCGCTGTGGGTTTCGGTTATGATGCTGTTCTGTCCTAGGCGTACGATGTCTTTGGTTTCTTGCAGTACAATCTCAACAAGTGCGGGGTCTTTGTTGGTTTGTTTGGCGATTTCTATGGCGCGTTGGGATGGTTTAACGGTGTTGAGGTCTACAATGTTGCCCTCGGCTTTGGAGACCACTACATGTGTGACCACCACAACATCGCCGGGTTGGATTGGTGTGCCCTGGGTTTCTGCGTTTTTAACAATCATTTTGCCTAGGTTGTCGCCTGTTTGTATTAGTGGTAATCCTTCAAGGGGAATCACTTGGATTGTGTTTGGGATCTCTGTCGCGCTCCTATCAAAATTCCTGTTGCCCTAAACTTAAGGTTTGCTTCGAGGTTGAATAAATTATGTTTTTGGTATGTGTCTATATAAAATAAAAATAAATAAAGTTGAGGGGGAGACCTTGGGGGTCTCGTGGTTGTTTTTTTAGCCGCGGAATTTTTGTAGTTTTTGTAGCATCAGTTTGTCGCCTTCAGCATCGCCTGCACAGGTTGCGATGAGGCCGTCGACAAGTCCGACGCATTTGGCTGCTTTTTCTTCCACGGTTTCCATGGTTGCAGAAACTGGCCAGCCGATGAGTTTTAGGGTTTCTGTGTTCTTTGCTGTGCTGACTAGGAAGTATGCAAATAGGGGTTTGTTGAGTTTTTTGCATTCTGCAGAGACTGCTTTGAGTTGGTCAAATGAGTCATCACATAGTCTCATAAAGTAAACGAAGTCCCATGGTTGACGGACACGTTCTAGGGTGTCTTCAATTGATTGTCTTGCGCTTAGGAGGCATCCAAGTTTTAGTTTCTTGGTTTTTACGTCATTGCGTATGAAGTCCCGGGCAACCTCAGATGAAGATAGTTGCTTTATGGCTTCACCGTAGTGAGGTTTGTCTCCCATGGTGACTGCTAAGCCGTCAAGACCAACGACGTCGGATGCAAGGGCTAAGCCGCCGACTTCGACGGGGCCTTTGTAGTGTAGTATGAAGATTGGGCAGACATATTTGTCTGGGTACTTGTTTTTGAGTAAGCAACTAACAACGACACCGCTCGGTGCTGGAAATCCGGCTGCGCTGTCAGTTACGTTCCATCCGTCAACAAGGTCTTTTAGTTCTTCTGCAAGATTGAAGAATTTACGTGTAGGCACAAATTCGTTTAAGATTTTCATAGAGATTCCATCTCGCTTTTAAAGGGGAAGGCCTTCTGGGTTAAAAAATCTTTTGTATATCACACTTTATGGCGTTCTCTGGCTTCTGTCTTCATAGATCTGCCAAGTTTTTGGTGTTCTTTATTCTGTCCAACCGATAGGCTATCTCTTTGGTTCATTTTGGAAAAAATTGTTGCTTGCTGTTTTTCATTGGTTCTGGCGTTGTTTGGTGTTATTATTTTCTGCTTGTTCTTTTTTGAGTTTGGCTAGTTTTGTGATTTCTAGTTTGTCAGCTGTGTCTATTTGTACATCTAACTCTGACACTAGTTTTATGCCCTTTTCTGAGCGTACAATCACTGTTGAATACCCGTTTTTGCTGCCTGCTGAACCAACGGAAATATCTGCTAGTCGAGAAACAAACTCTCCACAGCTACCACAGGTCCCCTCAAAGGCTTTGAATAGATCTTCTATTCTACAGCTAACCTCTTCACCCTCAACAGACACGATGAATTTGCCCTGTTTAACCTGTGTTTTTGTGGCCCTATCCAAATCAACACCCAATTGTGTTTGTATTTCCTCTTTGAGTCTTTGAGGATTAAAGGCACCAAAACAAAATAATCCAATAATAGTGAGATCAACATCTTTGCACTGGGTTTGTTGTAGCTTTCTAATTATTGCCCCCTCGCAGGGTGTGCAGACAACAGCTATGCGTTTTTTGCCCTGTGCTACGAGCTCCAATAACTTTTTGGTTGTGTTGACTCTATGGTAGACACTGCCTTTTGATGTCAAAATTTCCTCTGTGGTCTCTGCTGCTGTGACCTCTGCGTTATATCCATTTTTACGATGGACAACTATGGCCACATCAAACAAGCCCTTCTGTAATCCCTTTAGCAACAGTGCGGTAACTACGCCGCCGTCTTGACCCTCAATTTGACTTTTTGCCGAAAACAAACTACAATAAACGCCCAGCGCCCCATCTTTGGCTCCCTCAAGAATTCGCGCCTCCATTTCGTCCTCTATGTTATTACTTGGGTTTTTCTCTGTTTGTTTAGTTGACATCAAACACACTGCTCTACTTTAGAGCTGATTTAGCCGCAAATAAAGTTTAAGTCCAAACAGCGGTTCGTTGCCAATGATGATTTATGGCTGTTTAGTCAAAAGATTATCTGAGCTGATCTTGGCGTTTTTGGATTGGATGAGAAATCTTAATTATTTTGGAATCGAATCTTTCTTTGTTTGTGATTGTTATGAAGATAGCTGTTGCTGGTAAGGGCGGCGTTGGTAAAACTCTCATCGCAGGTGGTATCGCCCGGGGCTTTGTTGAGCGCGGGTTAAAAACAATTGGTATAGATGCTGATTCTTCTCCAAATCTGGGTTTAACTCTGGGGTTATCTGCGGAGGAAACCCGAAAAATAGTTCCCATCTCAGATAATGAACCGCTTGTTGAAGCAAAGACCAGTACAGGTTATAGCGGTGTCTACAACCTCAACTTTAGTGTTGATGATATCGTTAAACAATACTCTGTGCCCACTCCTTTGGGTGTAAATCTTATTGTTATGGGTACTGTTCACACCATGGGTGCGGGGTGTATGTGTGCTCCCACTGCTGTTATTCGGGCTCTTTTACGTCATCTTGTGGTTGAGGTAAACGAGGCGGTGGTTATGGATCTTGAAGCCGGTGTGGAACATATTGGTCGAGGTACAGCACGTCAAGTTGATGATCTGCTCATAGTTGCAGACTCTAATATGAAATCCCTTGAAATCGCCAAACATATCCATGATTTAGCCTCCGTTGCAGGCATGAAAAGCCTCCGACTTATCGGCAATCGTGTCATGAACGACACTCAGCGGGATGCGATTCAGACCTTTGCTGATCAAAACGGTATCAAAGTGGCTGCGTATGTGCCTTGGGATCAAAAAGTCATAGAATCTGACATGCTGGGTGTGTCTCCACTTAAAAACAAAGATATCGAGGCGGTAAAGGCTATAGATGGTATCTGTGAGCTTTTACTGGCTAAGAAAAACTAAATTTTTATCCCTTATGGCAAATTTTTGTCATGTAGACCATAGACAATATATGCGGCTTTTTGATTAAGAAAGCCTGTGGTTATTTGTAGATGAAAACTCTTGTTACTGTTGGACGGGGTGGAACTGGGAAATCCAGTTTCAGTGCGTTGATGGCAAAAGCCTTCATTGAAGCCAAACAGGCACCTATCTTGTTAGTTGATGCTGATCCAGATCAGAATTTAGGTGAAATGTTGGGTGTGGATCTCAAAGAAGCCGGCAAATCTACCATAGCTGATTTGATTGTGAGCACATTTATCGAGGGTGGTGGTACAACCATTGGTGTTGCCCCAACTCAGCGTATTGAGAGCCGCATCTGGGAGAAGGGCTTGTATGAGAGTGAAGCCTTTGATTTCATGGCTGTGGGCAATAAATGGGTTGAAGGCTGTTACTGCATGCCAAATAGTGCCCTCAAGGGTGCTTTGGAGTCACTGTCGAAAAATTACAAGTATGTAATTATTGACTCTCCTGCGGGGTTGGAGAATCTAAATAGGCGTATAACCTCCGATGTTAATGATATTTTTGATATTTTGGATCACTCCAAAAAATCCCAAGATCATGTTCGCCGTGCTTATCGAATCGCCAAAGAAGTTGATATGCGGTTTGAAAACTTTTACCTAATAGGCGGCTATCGTTTTCCAGCTGAGCTGGGCAAGCGCGCCGAGGAGGAGTTGAACTTTAAGTATTTGGGTAAAATCGAGGCGGATGATTTGTTAGATCAGTTCGTTCTTGAGGGAGAATCACTTTTAGATTTGCCAAATACTAACAAGGCTTTCTTGTCAGTTAAGAAAATCCTTCAAAACTTGGGTTATTTATAAACTTCATTTTTTCACCCATTTTTTGGAACTTAACATTTCTCCAAGTCCGACCTGATTTTCGATTAAAGATTCTGGAAAGGTTTAAAAATACTGTAAATGGTTGTAGATGGTAAACCTTTACTGAGGTTTACACTTTGACTAAAAACGTCCATGTAAAAATAGACGAGATGAAGACCAATGTTGGTCTCATAAAAAACCTCGAGTTATCCATTGGCAAAGTTGTTAATGACAACTATACTGAGCCTATGGGTCCAACTCCAATGCCCTCTGTAACTGCCCTGCGAGATTGGGACATGAAGCTTCTTACTAAGTACAAAGCCTTCTACATGCCTGACTGCGATTCATGCTGTCTTTGTACCTTTGGTAAATGCGACTTGACCGCTGGCAAACGCGGTGCCTGTGGTCTAACTATTGCAGCCCAATCAGCTCGCATTGTCATGATTGCTTGCGCAATCGGTGCAGCGTGCCACTCAGCACACTCAAGGCACTTGGTTCATCACCTAATTGAAAAATATGGCCGCAGATACCCCATAGACATCGGCGGCTTAAACATCAAAGTTGAAGCACCCATCACACGTCTAGTAACCGGTATTAAACCCGAAACTCTAGGCGACTTGGATGAAGTTTTAGGATATGTCGAGGAGCAAATCACACAAGTTCTTGCAGTAGGTCATACCGGCCAAGAAGCATGTGATATGGACTTTGACTCTAAAGCATTCCACGTTGGTATGTGTGACCACGTTGGTATGGAAGTCGGTGACATTGCCCAGATTTCTGCTTTAGGTTATCCAAAAGCTGATCCCGAAGCACCCTTGGTAAAACTAGGTATCGGCAGTGTTGAGCGCGAAAAACCAGTTATCATGTGCATTGGTCACAACGTTATTCCATCTGTTGGCATCATCGACTATGCCAAAGAAACCAAAGTTGACGATAAAATCGAAGTAGTCGGCTTATGTTGCACAAGCCACGACATGACACGATACTATAACCGTGCCAGAATCGTCGGTCCAATCAGCTGGGAACTTAGATTTATCCGCGCAGGCTTAGCAGACGTTGTTGTTCTTGATGAACAATGTATCCGAACAGACGTCGCTGAGGAAGCCGCCAAAGTTAACGCACCAGTAATTGCAGCCTCTGAGAAGAACTGTGTTGGCTTTAAGAACCGCACAAACGATGACACAAATGCAATCGTTGACGATCTTGTCAGCGGCAAAGTTCAAGGCGTACTTATCCTAGACCCCGAAAAAGTCGGCGAAGTAGCAGTTCGCGTCGTACAAAAAGTAGCACCAGTACGCAAGCGCAAAAACGTTTTGCCAACACCAGAAGAGATTGTTACAATTGCAAAGACCTGTACACAATGCAAACTCTGTCAACGCAACTGTCCACAGGACTACGCAGTTCCTCCAGCTCTAAAAGCAGCTGCCGCAGGTGACATCTCATTACTAACAGACCTCTATGAAGTCTGTATGGGCTGTGGTAAATGTGAAAGTGCTTGCCCACAGAAAATCAAAATACACTCCCTAATCGTCAAAGCCGGCGAAAAAGCAATGTATGCTGAAAATAACCTATGCCGTGTTGGCAGAGGTGCCATCCAAGACACTGAAATCCGCAACGTCGGTAGCCCAATTGTGCTAGGCGAAATTCCAGGTATCGTAGCACTCGTCGGTTGCAGCAACTATCCAAAAGGCGGCAAAGACGTCTACGACATAGCCAGAGAATTCGCAAGCAGACGCTACATCGTCGTATTGTCTGGATGCTCAGCCATGTCCGCAGGCAGCTACCGCAACGAAGAAGGCAAAACCATCTGGGAAGAATTCCCCGGAGGATTTGAAGCAGGAGGAGTTTGCAACGTCGGATCATGCGTATCAAACAGCCACATCGCAGGTGCCGCAATCAAAGTAGCAAACATCTTTGCAAAACGTAGCCTAAGAGGCAACTATGAAGAAATTGCAGACTATATCCACAACAGACTTGGCGCTGTTGGTTTAGCTTGGGGTGCATACAGCCAAAAAGCAGCCGCCATCGCAGCAGGCTTTTGGCGCTTAGGTGTACCTGTGGTCGTCGGCCCACACGGCAGCAAATACCGTCGTGTCCTTCTGGGCAGAAAAGAAGACCCCAAAAACTGGGAAGTCCTCGACGCACGCACCGGTGACACAGTTAACGTCGGACCCACACCCGAACACCTCTTCAACATTACCGAAACCAAAGAGGAATGTATCGTCGAAATCGCTAAACTCTGCATGAGACCAAACGACACCTGGAAAGGCCGAAGTATAAAACTAAGCCATTACGTCGACCTAAGCAAACGCTACTTGGGTGTTATGCCAGATGATCTACACCTCTTTGTCAGAACAATGGCTGATGTCCCATCAACTCTAAAAGATGAATTCACAAAAATCTTGGCCGAGAAGAACTGGAAAGAAACAATCATTCCAGATCCAACTATGCTGCCAAGAATGGTCCGAAAAATGAAGGAGTAAACGGAGGAACAAACAATGTCATGTGAACCATGGTTATGTGCAGAAATTGCAGCAACTAAAAAAGCAAACCCCATTCAAAACCCCGAGATAGCAGTTGCAATGATAAAGAAGGCTCAACGCCCTCTCCTCATTGTAGGCAGCCAAATCGTTGAGCGAAGCATGGAAGGCAAACAAGCAATCGAATTCATCATCGATTTCGCAAAAGCATCAAAAATCCCAGTTGTCGCAACAGCTCATATGGTCGGAGAATTCCTCAAACGCGGCTATACTCCCGCATCTCACCTAAACGCAATGGAAATCAGCCAACGCGTTTGCGACCCCACTTGGATGGGCCTAGACGGCAAAGGCCGCCCAGACCTTGTCATGTACGTCGGAATGCCCTACTACATGGAATCCTTGATTCTATGCGGTCTTAAGCACTTCGCGTCTGACCTTAGAACTATGACCCTTGACAACATGTACCACGTACATGCAAGCTGGTCTTTCCCAAATGCAGGCGCAGACGTTTGGGCAAACAACCTCAAAGTAATGACCTCAAAATTTAATGACGGAGGAAATTAAAATGTCAATGTTTAAAGATATACCAGTAGAAGTTGGCGTAATCTACGAAGGCGAACGTATCCGCAGAAACGACATGCAAGTCGAACTCGGCGGACCTACAGTCAAACAAAAATTTGAACTAGCAAAAGTAAAACCCCTTGACCAAATCGAAGATGGCAAAGTCTTCATAATCGGTCCAGATCTAAAAGATCTACCCGAAGGCGGCGCCTATCCCTTTGGTATACTCATTGAAGCAGCCGGCGAAAAACTAGACGCAGGTCTTGAAGGTGTCCTAGAAAGACGCATCCACGGCTACCTCAACTACATCGAGGGCTTTATGCACCTAAACCAACGCTACGACATCTGGATTCGTATCGGCAAAAAATCCTTCCAAAAAGGCCTAAACAACTTTGAGGCAATCGGCCAAGTCCTCTACAAACTCTTCAAGAGCGAACTACCCATCATCGAAAAACTCCAAATTACCTTCATAACCGACGCCGCAAAACTTGAACAAATGACTCCTGCAGCAATCCAAGACTACGAATCACGCGACTCAAAAGCCCGTGGCCTAAAAGACGCTGAAGTAGATACCTTCTATGGCTGTGCACTCTGCCAATCATTTGCACCAAGCCACGTCTGTGTTATCACACCCCAAAGATACAGCAACTGTGGTGCCATCAGCTGGTTTGACGGTAAAGCCTCCGCAAGTATCGATCCCAAAGGCCCAGTCTTTGCGATCCCAAGAGGCGATATCATCAACGAAGAAAAAGGTGAATTTAGCGGCATCAACGAAGCTGCAAAGAAACGCAGCATGGGCGAAGTTAACAAAGTCTGGCTATACACAGCCTTTGATTATCCACACACTAGCTGTGGTTGCTTTGAAGCAGTAACATTCTATATCCCCGAAGTTGACGGAATGGGCGTTGTCCACCGTAGCTTTAAAGGCGCAACAGTAAACGGTTTGCCCTTTAGCACCCTAGCTGACTCCACAGCAGGCGGACGCCAAATTGACGGCTTCCATGGAATGTCTATTGAGTACATGCGAAGCACCAAATTCTTCGCAGCAGACGGCGGATGGAACCGCATCGTTTGGGTACCCAAAGAAGTCAAAGAAAAAGTCAAAGAATTCATCCCCAAAGACATCGTCGACAAAATTGCAACCGAAGACGATGCTAAAAGCGTTGATGAACTCAAAGCATTCCTAACCGCAAAGCAACACCCAATCGTCGCAAGATGGAGCGCTGAAGAAGCCCCCGCAGAAGCAGAAGCAATCACAATTAATGAAGACGCCGCAGGTACCATGATGCCCGTCGCAACCGCAGGTTCACTACCCTTTATGGCCGGTGGATTCAAAATCATACTCAAAGACGCCAAAATATACGCCAACAGAGTCATAATCCAAACAGTAAAAGACAAAGACAAACGGTGATCACTACGACTCACCACGACACAGACAAAAAGAAGGACAATGAAGGCCTGCAGCTAAGCGGCGACATCTTAGAAGCCCTCGCCAAATTCCAGCAGGTTGAACTCACAGACTTCCAGCTGGACGCTAAAGAACTCGAAATCCTCTTTGCACCCAGCATGGCTGCACAAATCCTGCCAAAACTCAAACTCCCAGGCGCACCCGGTAGCAAACCCACAAGTCTGCTATCCACAACCTTCCCAACTCCAATTGAGAAATACCCCAACAAAATCAGTACAGTCAAACTAGGCGCAACCAAAAGCGAAGGCGGTACACGCGGCAAATCATTCACAATCGGCGGAGAACTCTCTCCAGCCTTCTATACCTTTGAAAATCCAATTCCACACAAACCAATCATCACCCTAGACGTCTTTGACATGGAAGTACCTCTGTCCAAAGCTGTCAAAATGCACGTTAAAGACGTCGTTGGTGACCCCGCCGCATGGGCCAAACTTGCAGTCGAAAAATTCGGCGCAGACATGGTCACAATGCACCTCATCAGTGTAGACCCCCTGCTAAAAGACGCTACCCCCAAAGACGCATGCCTGACAATTGAAAAAGTCCTCCAAGCCGTAGATGTACCACTCATCATCGGCGGATGCGGCGACCCAGTCAAAGACACCGCCCTCTTCGAAGAAGTCTGCACACGATTCCCAGGTGAACGCTTCCTAATGAGCTCCGTCACACTTGACATGGACGTAGCTAAATGCGCACAATTCATCAAAAAAGCAGGCAACGCAGTTCTTGCATTCACACCCATGGACCTCAACTTTGCACGCGAACTCAACAGACGCCTCTACGACCACCTCGACCGCGAAGACATCGTCATGGACCTAACAACCGCAGCACTAGGCTACGGTTTAGACTACGCATTCACAAACATGGAACGCGCACGCATCAGCGGATTAATGGGCGACCAAGAACTCGCACACCCCATGAGCAGCGGCACAACCAATGCATGGGCAGCACGCGAAGCATGGCTAAAGATGTCTGCTGAATGGGAACCACGCGAACTCAGAGGTCCACTCTGGGAAGTCACAACAGCTCTAACCCTGTTGCTCGCAGGCGTTGACCTATTCATGATGATGCACCCAGCAGCCGTAAAAACCCTCAAAGACGTAACTAACCATCTAACAAGCGGCAAAAAAGCCGACCCAGCCAACTTTGCTGATTGGGTCAAAGTGAAAGCTTAAGGAGACATGAAGTGTATGGCAGAAAAGAAAAAAGGCGGATTAAAAGAACTCAGCCCCATCACCATTTACAAAAACTTACCTAAAACCAACTGTAAAGAATGCGGTCAAGAAAACTGTATGGCATTTGCCACAAAGATTGTCAACCGCGAAGTTGACCTCGACGCATGCAAACCACTGCTAAAACCCGAAAACGCAAAACAATACGCTCTGCTAAGCGAACTCCTCAAACCCGCAGTTAAAGAAGTCACAATCGGAATCGGCGACAAAGCCAAAAAAATCGGCGGCAAACTCGTCATGTACCGCCACGAATTCACCTACAAAAACCCCACAGCCATCGCCATTGATGTCACTGACGAAATGCCTGAGAGCGAAGTCGTCAGCCGTGTACAAAAAACCGATAACTTTAGCTACGAATACATCGGCAACACACTAAAACTCGACTTAATCGCTGTTCGAAGCACCAGTGAAAACGCAGACAAATTCAAAGCATGCGTCAAAAAAGTTTCTGAAACCACCCAGCTCCCCCTCATCCTTGTCGCCCTCAACCCAGCCATAGCCGAAGCAGGCTTAATGGCCGCACCCAAAGCCCGACCACTCCTCTACGCTGCAACCACAACCAACTGGAAAGAAATGGCTGAACTCGCCATCATGTACGATGCACCCCTTGTTGCATCCGCACCAAACGATCTAAACGCTCTAATCTCCTTGGCAAAAACTCTCCAAGAATACGGCGTCAAAGACATCGTACTAGACCCCGGAACCTTTGCAAACGACGGCTTAGCAGACACACTCAACAACTTTACCATGCTACGACGCGCAGCCACTAAAGGCGGCGAAGAACTCGCAGGTTTACCCCTCATAGGCATCCCCATGGTTGCTTGGGCAAACAAAGGTGACCTCGCAGACGACCTCGTCAAATGGCGTGAATCCTACCTTGCATCAATGCTCATAACCCGCTTCGCAGACGCAATCATACTCCACAGCAACGACGGCTGGAGCTTGTTGCCAACAGTTGTCCTAAGACAAAACATCTACACCGACCCAAGAAAACCAGTCGCAGTTGAACCCGGTCTCAAAGTCTTTGGTACCCCTGATGAAAACAGCCCAGTCATGTTCACAAGCAACTTTGCCCTAACCTTCTACACCGTTGCCTCAGACATCGAGAGTAGCAAAACCAACGCCTACCTCATCGTAGTTGACGCAGAAGGTGCAGCCATAGACGCAGGAGTCGCAGGACGCAAACTTACCGCCGAAAAAATCGCAGACGCAATCAAAGCAAGCGGCATCGAAAACAAAGTCAAACACCGCAAAATCATAAGCCCCGGCAAAGCCTCACGCATCAGCGGCGAAATCGAAGAACTATCTGGCTGGAAAGTCTTGGTTGGACCACGCGATAGCAGCGAGATCGCCAAGTACGTCATCGACAAGTGGCAACCCTAAACTCCCCACTTATTTTCTTTTTTAATTTTAACAACCTTTTTTGATAACAAAATTTTACATACGCGTGACGCTATCTCCGTTGTTACTTATAGTTGTCTCTCGATTTTAGGGTAAAGATTTATTCACCAGAACAGAGAAGATGTTGGGAAAGAGGGTTATACTCATGGATATATCACTGCCCAGCGATGAGTTCATTAAAACAAGCTTCCAAGACGCCTGCAAAACCTTGGGAATAGAAAACTTTGAGCAAAGTCTCAAGCAAACCGTCATCTACGATATGACCGATGGCATGCGTACTTCCACTCAGCTAAAAGGCTCCAACGCCTACTACGATGGCGGCATATTTGTCGTGCGGTTAATGAACATCATGCGTGTGCTGGGTATGCCTGCATGCTACGTTAATGTCATCGAAGAAAAACACCGCCAAAGAGACAACTATTCCGATATCTATGAAGGCCTCAAGTTGCTTTATGCTACCTATGAGGAATACGCCCAAAAGTATGGTGTTAGACTTAATTTCGTCGGCGATTTAGAAACCGCACTTGAACCCAGTGGTTCATCAGGTGGATTTGGCGAAAACCTCAAAAGACTCTGTCAAAAAACTGCAGGCAACACACAGTTTACGGCCAACTTTTTAATCAATTACTCACTGGATTGGGCCATGAAACACGAGTCCTACTTCACAGGGTTTCCAAAAATAGATGTAACTATCCGCCACACTAAACTCCAGTTCCCAACCGGTATGATGCTTCCTCCCACGATTTCTGATTTTAGCAGTCTTATGTATGTCCAACAGGGCTCTGCAAGTAGCACTTGGAACGATAACCAGCTTATCTATCTGGTTGCTGTGGCGCTGAGAAGTAAAATCCTAAACGAATCCACTCAATACTTCAAACAATACGCCGATGGCGAACGCGATTTCGTGCGTTCTCAACGGGAAACCGAACTATATCTAGTTCACAGACGTCCTTTTGTGGAAAAACTCATCGGCGACATTATGTATGCAAAAATCAAAACGTCTTCTATTCCCCTAGCGGAAAATGTGCCGCAGACTAAGCGTATGATGATAACAGGAAACCTTGGGCCGGAAATATATGAATTCTAGCGCAACAGGCGAAGCAAAAGCGTCTTTCCGCGGAATTTTACATATAGGCCGTCCCTTCACCTCTTTGCTTGTGGGCTTAGGCGTTTTTGCTGCCTGCGTTGCCGGTGCTGGTTTAAATGTTGTTGATTTATGGCTAGTTGTAACTTTGGCAACTCTTGTGGGCTTTTTGTTTGGATTAGCCAGCAATGCCCTAAACGATTATCTTGACATTGACATAGACAAAGTTGCCCATCCCGAACGCCCGTTGCCCTCTGGTTTACTTAAACCCAAAACCTACTTGGTTTTCTCAATTGTTATGTTTGGCGGATGTTTTCTCTTAACCTACTTCTTGAGTACAATATCTGGTTTAGCTGCCTTTGTAATGGTGTTGCTTGCATCTGTCCTCCAAATTGGATATGAGCTGGGTATAAAAAAGAAAAAAGCTGCCGGTAATGTCCTTATGGGTTTTCAGGCGGCATTGGGTTTTATCTTTGGCGGCATAATCGTGGGTGGATTGGAGGCTACCTTGGTTATGGCTGGTTCTTCTTTTTTGGCTATTTTTGGTCGTGAAATCATCAAAGATATCGAAGATATCAAAGGCGACGTAGGCCGTAGTACACTACCCAAGATCATTGGACCCAAAAATGCGGGTATTTTTGCCTCGTTTCTGGTGATTATTGCAGTTGTTATCAGTATCTTAGCCTACTATCCTTTTGCGATCTTTGGTTTAGGTTATCTGGTAATTGTCCTAGTTTCGGATTGTATTTTCGTCGGTTCTATTCCCTTGATCTTTAAAAATCCCAACCGGGCAAGGAAACTCCTTAAAATTGCAATGTTAATCGCTATTATTGCATTCATCTCGGGTCGTATTCTTCCATAATTTCTCTTTTTGTTGCTGTTGTTTTCTGTATCTGTTGACGTTTAGTTCAATCTGATAGGTGTCAAAAAACCCATGGGGTTCTGTTAGGTTTGTACTAAAAATTGATAAACCCCCAATTACATGCATACCCAATAAGAGCAGTGATTACTATGGGCTGCGGTATCTTTGGTGTAATAAACTATGATAATCAACCAGTCTTCCCCTATGTTTACTGGGGACTGCGGGCACAAAACCACAGAGGACACCAGTCACATGGTTTTCTCACCTACAGCAATGGCGAATTTTATGCATACAAAAACCTTGACTTGGTGCCAAAAGTCAAAGGCGATGCTATAAATGAGTGGTTTAGCCGTTTGCCTGGCTCAATTGGCATCGGCAATGTTCGCTATACCACCTCGGGCAAATGTGACGATGTCTCTATTGTCCAAGGCACTCAGCCATTCGTAGCTTCTATAGATGGTATAAAAGTTGCTTTATCCTTCAATGGTAACATTGTAAATACTCAGCCGCTCAAAAAAGAGATGACTGAGCATTTCCCCAACTTTGTCTATAACTGTGATTCCGATTTGGTCTGCCACAAGATGCTTCTTGGTCTCAAACAAACCAATGATTTGGTTCTGGCCGCCAAGAGCGTTATGGAGAGCTTAGATGGTGCATTTAGCGTTACGGGTATAACCTGTGATGGTACTTTTTTTGCTTTCAAAGATCCTCATGGTATAAAACCTCTCTGCGCTGGACATGACCCCAAAAGCAAAACCTATGCGTTTTCATCTGAAACTGTTAGTTTAGATATGAACAGTTTTGTTCGGGACTTTGAATTAAACCCCGGTGAACTTGTTACTGTCTCCAAAGAGGGTTTCAAACGTATCCAAGTAATTCCAAATCCAAGACCTGCCTTTTGCGCTTTCGAGTTTGCATATTTTGCACGGCCCGATTCAATTTTCAATGGCAAGTACGTCTATGAAATACGCGAGGAATTTGGACGCAATATCGTTAAAGAATTCCCTCAAATCGCCAAAGATGGTGATATCATTTTATCGGTACCTGAAACCGGTGATGATTCTGCTATGGGTGTTCATGAAGAGTCGGGTCTTCGCTGGGAACGTGCCTCACGTCGTCATCGTTATGTCACTGAGCGTGCTTTTATTTTGCTAAATGCGGAGCGCTACTCCACCATAGACAAAAAAATCAACATCCTAGATGCTAAAGTTAAAGACAAACGTGTCATCATAACCGAGGACAGTATTGTTCGGGGAGACACAACAAGTGTCATTATTGAAAAGTTACGCAAAGCAGGCGCAAAAAAAGTCTACGTCTTTGTAACTTTCCCACGTATTATCGGTCCATGCTTCTATGGTATTGACATGTCCAGCTATGGTCAACTCGTAGGCAGTCGACATAACGCTGATGAGATCGCTAAAATTATCGGCGCCGATGGCGTTTGCTATCAATCCCTTGAGGGCTTGCTTGCCGCTATAGGTAAAAAAGAAGACGATCTCTGCTTAGCATGTGTCACCGGCAAATATCCCACTCCCTGTGCACAAAAAATTGCTGACGCCATGAAGAAACGCTTCCAAGAAGGCTATGAAGAAAAGGGCCGAATCTATGAGAACGAGGAAGTTCAGCCGTAACTGCTATTAAGCGTTCCATCACAAAATAGGTTATAACGGTGGTATCTGATTGGAAAAAACGGGTGTCTTGCTAGTTTCCTATGGTGCACGAGAAGTCGCCATGGCAGACGCGCTTCTAAGAAGTCCAAACCACAAAGTTGAACTCTACATTGCCGATAAACAATGTAATCCCTTCAACGTTAAACACGCCGCCAAACACGTGGTTATTCCAAGTCTAGATATCGACGATATCTGTCATTTTGCAATGGCAAACAAGGACCACCTAGACTTTGTTTTAGTAGGTTCAGAAACTCCCATCATCAAAGGTATCCGCGACTTAATCGAGGAAAAAACCCACATCCCAGTTATCTGCCCCAAAAAAGCATATGCAATTGAGGAAAGCAAAGTGGCGCAGCGTATCCTCTTTGAAGAGATCGCGCCCCAAGCCAATCCCCGGTTCAAAGTTTTCAACCCCCAAGACTACCCCGCCCCCACAGATGCAAAAGCCGATGTCTACAAATGGCTTGACGACCTTGACAATAACGCCGTTGTTAAACCCGACAAACCTGCTCTGGGCAAAGGCGTCGGAGTCTGGGGCGATCATTTCACAACCCGAGAACAACTCTTTGAGCATTTCCTCTCCAGTTTCAAATCTAACTCTGTTATCATCGAAGAAAAAGTGCCCGGCGAAGAATCCAGCTGCATGGGCTTTTGCGACGGCGAACACTTCATCTCCCTCCCCGACACCCGCGACTACAAACGCGCCTTTGACAACGACCAAGGCCCCAACACAGGCGGCATGGGCTCATACAAAGACCAAAAAGACTACCTTCCCTTCCTCACAGCCGCCGACCGCGAAGCAGAACTCTCCTTAGCCCAAAGCGTCTTTGAGGGCTGGAAAAAGAAAATCCCCGATAACACCGCCCTACGCGGCGTACCCCTCTATCTCGCATTTATGCACACCGCCAAGGGTATAAAAATCCTAGAAATCAACAGCCGCCCCGGCGACCCCGAAATCATGAATTTACTCCCCATCCTAAAAGATGACTTTGTCGACACCTGCTACCGCATGATAGAGGGCACCCTGCGAGACGTTGCAACTCAAAAAGCCGCAACGGTTCTAACCTACAAAGTGCCCCCTGATTACGGCGGCTATTCCACCCTACATTCAGACAAGATAAACAAAGCCGACATCGGCACACCAGTTGACCTAACAAAAGCCCAAGTTCTCACCCAAAAGTACGGTGACAAAATCCGCATCTACCCCGGCTCTATGGAAATCCAAAACGGCCAAACCTACGCTCTTAAATCTCGCGCAATTGGCATTCTTGGCATCGGCGACTCCATAGAAGAAGCCCGCCAAATCAGCCAAGAAGGCGCAAAAACCATCACTGGCGGCGCATTATGGAACCGCACCGATATAGCCGCTAAAGAACACATCACAAAAAGCATCCAAAACCTGGAGCAACTACGCCGATGAAACCACCCCACCCTCCCAAATACCTCGTGATTTCTGACTGTGAGGGGCCCATCTCAAAAAATGATAACGCCTACGAATTAGCCGCACATTTTATCCCAAACGGCTCAGCCCTCTTTTCTAACCTAAGCTGCTATGACGATGTGCTAGCAGACAATCTCCACAGACCCAACTACTCCGCAGGCAACACACTTCGCTTAATTCTGCCCTTCTTTAAAGCATACAACCTCACAGACAAACAACTCGAAGAATTCTGCACCAAAAACGTTACCCTTCTACCCCACATCACCGATACATTGAGCTTCATAAATGACATCGCCGAGGTCTTTATCGTCAGCACCAGCTACGAACACTACATAAAAGCCCTCTGCAAAACCATAAACTTCCCCTACAAAAACACTTATTGCACAAAAGTCAATCTCGACAAATACCCCATCAGCCCCCAAGAACAAACCCTCCTAAAAGAACTCGCTCAAGAAATAGCCCAGATGCCCAAAATCACAATTCCACCCTACGCTGTATCCCTAAAAGATTTCTCAGCAACGGACCAAACAACAATCCGACGCTTAGATGAAATTTTTGAGGTTGAACTTCCAAAAACCAACGCCGGTAAACTACTCACAGAAGTGGTTACAGTTGGAGGACCCCAAAAAGCCCAAGCCATTTGCGATGCCGCCAAACGATCCGGTGCCCAACTCTCAAATGTAATGTATGTCGGTGACAGCATAACCGATGTAGACGCCTTCCGATTAGTTCGGCAATCAGGCGGTTTAGCAGTCTCTTTTAACGGAAACATTTATGCAATAGCAAACGCCCAAGTCGCAGTGCTCTCAGAAAGTACACTTGCAACTGCCGCACTTGCTCAATTATTCTACCAAACCACCAGCAAAAAAAACCTGCTAAACAAATATATTGGATTTTGGTGCAAAACCTTACTTGATAAAAACAGTCCCCTGGTTGGTATGCTAAACCATCCAATCACAGTTTACCCTGATACATTGCCTGAAGTCCAAATAATAACACCTAAAAACATAGAAAAAATCGCACAGCAAAGCTGTGCATTTAGAGAAAAAATCCGTGGAGAAAAAATTGGGAGACTAGGATAGATGATGAATAAAAAAATCGATGATACTTTCATAGAAGCATTTTCCGGCATCTATTGCCGCATAATTATAACCGCAGATGATGTGGAAACTCTCTGCAAAGCCGCCTCTGATGCTACCGCAACCCCCTCAGTGGTAATTGGCAGAACCGAGGGCGGCGTAGAACGCTACCTCAACCCAGAACAAACCCCTGACGGTCGAGTTGGTGCTATATTGCAGCTCTGGGGCGAAATCAATGCCAAAAAAGACTTCGCTCAATCCGTAGAAAAATTTGAAAAAGAACTCAGCTACCGCATCCGCCAAGACATACTTGTCAAACCCTTCACTGCAGTCTATGACGCCCTGCCAGATGCCGAGGGCAAAATGGATATGATGGAACGCATAGGACACTGTGGCGACGGATATGAATGGGTCGAAAAACGCCACAACAGAGACGTCATTGTGGTTCCCTTGATGGTCCCCGACTTTGTTATTGAGCGCTATATCGGCTACGCACGAGGTGTAATGGGCGGCAACATTTGGTTTATGTGCACAACCAAAGAAGCCCTCAAACAAGCCGGCGCCCAAGCCATAGATGCCATCCACCACATTGATGGTGTTGTTACAACTTTTGATATCTGCTCAGCGGGCAGTAAACCCGAAACAAACTTTCCCCAAATCGGCCCCACAACCAACCACTACTTCTGTCCCTCTCTTAAAACAAAGTTAGGTGACAAATCCAAAGTGCCCGACGGTGTAGGCTACATCGCCGAGGTCGTCTATGACGGGGTCTCAGTGGAGGCACTCAAAGCTGCAACCAAAGCAGGTATTGAGGCTATATTAGACATCGAAGGTGTCGTGCGTATTTCAGCTGGCAACTATGAGGGTAAACTAGGTCAGTACAAAATCCCCCTTCGGGAGGTTTTCCAATGACCCGCTTTGATGTTATTGGGTTTGGAGCACTAAATGTCGATACCCTGCTAAAAGTGGATAAAATTGCAGGGGCTGACAATGAGAGCTTTATCCATGACTCCACCGAAGCTTGCGGTGGCTCAGCAGCCAACACCACTGTTGGCTTGGCACGCCTAGGTTGCAAAGTGGGATTTATCGGCAAAGTCGCCGATGATCACCAAGGTAATCTCCAAATAAACTGTTTCACAACCGAGGGGATTAACACAGACGGTATAATACGCTCTCCCAAAGGCAAAAGCGGCATCTGTCTGGGTTTTGTGGACAAAAAAGGTGCCCGGGCTCTCTACATAAACCCCGGTGTTAATGATAACATTGAATTCCGCGAGTTGCAAGCAAACTATATCACCAATACCCAATTCCTTCATTTGACTTCCTTTGTTGGCGATAAATCTTTTCGAACCCAAAAAAAACTCATGAGCTTTCTACCGGATAGTGTCAAAGTCAGTTTTGATCCTGGTGTTCTCTATGTTCAAAAGGGTTTAGCGGCACTAGAACCCCTAATTCAAAACAGCTATGTTATGATGCCTAACTTGGCAGAGCTTGAGCTTCTCACAGGCGAGACCGATGTTCCCAAAGGTGCCGAGTTGCTTTTGCAGATGGGTGTTAAAATCGTAGTAGTTAAACTCGGAGCCAAAGGTTGCTATGTAACAAATGGAACCGATAAACGCACCATCGAGCCTTTCAAAGTTCCCGTTACTGACACAACCGGTGCAGGCGATGCTTTTAACGCAGGTTTTCTCTACGGTTTGATCCACAACAAATCTATCTTTGAATGCGGTCGATTGGGCAATTTTGTCGCCTCCAGAAGCGTGACAAAAATGGGTGCCCGAGATGGGCTGGTATATGAAAAAGATCTAATGATGAACTCCAAACCCTAACAGATACCAAAGGGAGCCTCATCTCTCTTTTTGGCTGTGCTCCCTTGTTTATTGTTGTTAGAATCTATAAATGGTGGCTTAAATTCAAAAATGGGAAGGGTTAGGTTTTGGCTTTTTGGGCGATTTGTACGCCATAGTCGAAGCATTTTTTGATTTCTTCTTCTGTTGGGACCCATTTTAATTCGATACTGGGTTCTATAACTTCAAAGCCTGCTTCTTTTGTCATCTTTGTCATATTTCGTATGGCGCCTCCGCCCCAGCCATATGAGCCAAAGAAGCCCCATAGTTTGCCTTTGGGTTTTAGTCCGGTGATGTAGGTGAGAAACATGCCTACTGAGGGGAACATGCCGTTGTTGAGTGTGGGTGATCCTACTAAGACTATTTTTGAGTCGGTGATTTCGGTGACTATCTCTGTGTTTTCGGTGCATCGGAGTTTAAACAGTTTGGCTTCAACGCCTTGGCTTGCTATACCATCGCCGATGGCTCGGGCCATTTTGTTGGTGCTGTCCCACATGGTATCAAAGACTATGGCTACTTTTGGTTTCACGGTTTTGCCGGTTGCCCATTCTATGTAGGCATTGATGATTTTCACGGGATCTTTGCGCCAGATGATACCATGGCTGGGTGCGATGATGTCAATGGGAAGTTTCATGTCAATGACCTCTTGGATTTTCTTAACGATAAGTGGTGCAAATGGGGTGAGAATGTTGCTGTAGTAGGTTATGGCTTCTTTCATTAGAACTACTTGGTCAACTTCATCATCAAAGTGGCCTGAGCTGGCAAGGTGTTGTCCAAAGGCGTCGTTGGGCATTAGAACTTTGTCTTCAATTACGTAGGTGAACATGCTATCGGGCCAGTGTAGCATTGGGGCCTCAAGAAAAGTGAGTGTTTTTTTGCCTAGGCTGATTTTGTCACCTGTTTTTACAATTTCGACGCGTTCGAATTCTGTTCCGTAGTGTTTGATGAGTTCTTCTTTGCCTCGTGCGGTGGCGTAGATCTTGGCGTTTTTAGCGAGTTTAGCGATGATGGGTAGGCCGCTTGAATGATCCATCTCTACATGGTTGACTATGATGTAGTCGATTTTTTCAAGGGGGGTTAATTCTGAGATGTGTGTGATTAATTCATTGCAAAATGTTGCTTTTACGGTGTCTATTAGTGCAGTTTTTTCATCTTGTACTAGATAGGCGTTATAGCTGCTACCGCAGGATGTTACATAATCGTGGAAGTCTCGTATGTTCCAGTCAACTACGCCGACCCAGCTGATTCCCTCTTTAAGACTGATTTTAGTCATTTAGCTCAACTCAAAATTAGTTGAATACACCTCAAGTTAACTCTAAACTCTTATATGACTTTCGCAAGTGCATGTTTGCAGTTTGGACCTGCAGAGTTTAATGAATATAGCTTCTGGTTCTTTTTGGGTTGTTAGTAAATTTGTGATATGTGTTTGTTTGTGTGTGTTGGTTTGTTATTGATGATTTTAAAAAGAGCTACTTTAGCCTGTGGATAAGAGGTGTGGTTGTTTGTTATTCTATGCGTTTTATTATGTGGTAGCCGTATGCGGTTTTGATTGGGTTTGAGATTTGACCTTTTTGGAGTTCAAATGCGGCTTTTTCAAATTCTTTAACCATTTTGCCTCTTGTGAAGGTGCCTAGGTCTCCGCCTTTTTTGCCTGATGGGCATAATGAAACCTGTTTGGCGATGTCGCCGAATTTTTCGCCTTTATCGAGGCGGGTTTTTACTGCGGTGGCTTCTGTTAGGGTTTTGACCAGTATGTGGCAACAGTGGACTTTGACTGACATGATTGTATTTTAGGTGGATTGGCAATATAACTTTTGCTTGTTTTCAGGGGGTCTTCCATGAAAAACATGTTTTGTTGTTTACTTGCATGTGGTCTATATGACTGTTTATTCGTTAAATTTGCATAAAAATGTTAAATGTGTTCTATGTGTTGAGCCGTTACTTCGAACTTCGAAGTAACAAAGCAGATAGTGTTAAAGCAAAAGTAGCCAATACTTCTACTATGCAAACCGATAACCCTCTTCTAAACATCGACGAAGAACAAGCCATCGACTTAATCACAGCAAAACAGCTAGGCCGAATCATAGAATTCCTTCTAAACATAGAAGAAGACTAACCCTTCTGTTTTTATAACAAAAACTTGGCGTGTTGTACCTGAGTATTTAGACCTAGTATCTCACTAAACAAAGTTAACTAGACATTGTTGATGCTTAATTTTTTTGTCCCCTGAGTTCTTCGTCTTTTTTTGAACATAAAGAGCATAACTGCCACAACAACACCCAACGTCACAAACACAACACGCATACACCAAATAATCACAACCGTTCTTACACCAAAATAATATGTCTCACTTTTTTCGCTATATACATTCCCGCCGTTTGATGCTGTGTTGCTCGAAATCACACCACCCACCAATTTGAAAGTACCCAGATAATTATACACCCCACCACCATAACTAGAAGCACCCTTAAAATTGCCTGAGCGTAAAACAGTATTTTCTGAGATCTTGCCGCCAGACATAGTAACCGCGCCTTGGATGTTAGATATGCCTCCACCCTGGCCGATAGCGGTATTGTCCGAAATTGTACCCCCCGATAATTCAAAAGTATATACTCGAAGATTATCGCCTCTAAAACTCACACCACCACCCCCCGACCCTGCGGTATTGCCCGAGATTTCGCCGCCAGACATAGTAACGTTGCTCTCCCAATTATACACACCCCCGCCCTCAGAGTTTGCCCAGTTATTAGAAATCACTCCATTAAACAAACTAAATACACTTCGAAAGTTGTACACACCCCCGCCATGACCCGAGGTAGCTCTATTGCCAGAAATTACACCCCCCAACATCACAAAATCCCCCGCCTCATTATGTACACCTCCGCCTCCCCCCGATCCAGCGGTGTTACCCGAAATCCTACCCCCCATCATCTCAAAAAGACCACAATTGTATACACCCCAACCCGTGTTATCTGAAATTTCACCATCAGACAAGGCAAGAGTGCCATTAGGATGAACCATTACGCCACAACCAATGACGCCCTTTGCATGAGTTACAATAATACAATCAAGCCTCAACACTCCCCCACTCTGAACTGAAATAGTCGGATAAAAACCACTTTCAATTTCAGCACGTTTTGTGCCAATTAACTTGTAAAATCCACCTTGATCTGTAACAGTACTTGTTAACGTAATATTTCTGCCCTCAGAAATAACAAGCGTCTCTGAGAGGGAAATATCGCCATCAAAAACAATAACAACCGATACACCCGATGGCGCATTATTAACCGCCGCCGTAAGTTCAGCTTCATTACTAACCATAGTATTAGAAGCGCCTAACACAAAGGGCGAAACAGCACTAAACATAGAAACCAAACAGGAAAAAACAAACATTATAAACAACAAAAAAACAAAAGACAAAACCTTACTACTACACAAACGCTGACCGTGTAAATTAAACTTGGCCTGCCCATTTACACGCATGCAAATAACCCCTCACAACTACATCTATAAACTCAAAAATAATAATTAACCGCGCCAATATATACATTAACACATCACCTTACAAGTGAGTCCCACTTTCGGATACACTATCTGTTTTTTCGTCTCTTTGTGTAGAAAAATAAGGATGTTATAACAATAACAATACTTGCAGTTAGGCCTATTATGGCTACAACATATCCAGTTGGAAAAGTCTGATAACCACGTGGCTCATACCCAATTGGTACATATTGCATGTTTACTTCACCATTTTCAGTAGACCCAAATACGTATAAAACATCGTCAATCTCGGTTACGCCATAAACTGAAAGTCGATTAGGTGCCGCTTTAGCCGTTGACCAAGCATCTTTTTCAAGATTATACACCCAAGTGATGAATTGTGACCCCCTGTTAGAACCAAAGAGATAAACATTTTTAGGCGCATAAACACCCGTTGTTACTCCAGCACCCATAATGCTGCCGTCAAGACCTATTTCCTGTGTTTTTCCTTCACTCCACCCATCCATTTTTGGATCATAAATCGCAACATTCACATTAAATGGCTGGTCATAAGTATTATCTACTGCATCTGGATAAAAAACTATTATTTTATCATCCACCACAACCGAAGTCACATAGTGACGTAGTTCACTTCCGTGTATTGGGGTTTTTTCAATCCATGAATCCTGAACGGAATTATACATAAACAACTCGTTAAAAGTTCTAACAAAAAGTTTGTCATTCACAACATGTGCTTGCGTATGATGTGGATACGGCAATGAAACTGGCAGGTCAGCTTTAGTACTCCAACTGTCAGTAGCTGGATCATAAGCCTCAACCACACAACTATGCATATGTAAACTGCCTATACAGTAAATTTTGCCTTGATACTCTGTTATGGCAAAATGAGCTCTAGGTGTGGGCATAGTTGCTAAAGTAATCCATGTATCAGTCACAGGATCATATTGTTCATTTGTGCCAAGATAACTTTCACCGTATTGAGGGTAAAAGGGATTTTGTACTTCAACATAATGGAAACCTCCAATAGCATAAATTTTACCCTCAACTGCAACAACTCTAAAACCTACCCGTTCTGGGTCGGAAGATGGCGTTTTGGTATTCCAAGAATCCTCAACTAATTCTAAAGCTGAAACAGAATTAAATGTCGTTGTTGCAAATGTTCCACTTATGAAAAAGAAAATTAACATAAAGGGAATAATTTTATTCACGTTTAACACTACGGGTATTTGTAACTTTTCCTATAAAACAGTTTTTGTTAATATTGACTTATGAGGTAAAAAATGCTTTGAACAGTTTTCTTGGTTTACCCCTCTTGGGCATGTTTAATTGAATAGTTTATTTGAGATTATGAAATGGTATAGGTGTATTAGAGATGAGTAACATACTTTCTTTTCGTTTCAAACATGAAGTTTCAAAGTTTATGTCGTGATTTTGAAGATAAGACCCTGTTCCAGTTGGGTGTATCCCACTTTCGGAACTTAAGATGATATAGACCTGGTTGTGCTGAGGTTTGCTCTTTCTGTGATTTGTTTCTGTTTGCCAATAGTTGTCAAACTAGTTGTTATTGTCTAAAATTGAATTAATTTTTGTTGTTGGCTGTTAATTTTCTAAAAAATAAGTTTAATAAAAGGGAATTTCTGTTAGGTAGCGAGATTTTGTTTACTCGATTACCTGAATGGCACCTTCAGGACATTGTGCTTCACAGGCTCTGCAAACTAAGCATTCGCTTTCTTTGCTAGCCACACATTTGCCGTCTTTGAGTTCATAAACGCCGACGGGGCATGTGTTTACACAAGTTTCGCATCCAGTACATTTAGGATCGACAACGATTTTCACCATTTTGTCTTACCTCCACTGATATTTCTTCAAAAGTCTATCTGTAAAATAAAAGGTTTTAGGTTGATCACCGAATTTTTTCACGTAGCCTTTGCAGAATTCCTTTGATGGCTGTTTCTGCTTTATCATAGACTTTCTGGTGATTTATCATGGATTGCTTATAGTTCTCACGCGAAATCTCACCTTTACTATAGAGCACCACAAGAGTTTCCATGCTCTTCTCTGCTTCCGCCATGTCTGTTTCTGCTAATTCTATTTGTATAATCAAATCTGGATAGATGCCGCTGACGCTTTTCCATAGCGCTTTCTTACGATCTATATTACGTGTTATGCCCTCGATTTGAGCTTCTACAGTTTTCTTTTGCAATTTGTATTGTTGTCTTTGTATCTTGCCTTTTTGTGCCTTTGCATCTAGCGATCGTAATTCTGCTTTTAGCTGTTTTTTAGACTCATAGGTCTCTAGGAAATCTTTGATGTTCTCTGTAGTTATCTGCTGGTCTGGGTTTGTTTCCCCGTCTGGTTGTGAACTCGAAGCAATCCTCTCTGCCCGGTTCTCATAGGTTTCCTCTCTAGATTTGTGAATCTGATAAGCAAATATGACCACACAACCAATTGCGGCGGCGAGTACTGCCCAAAATGTGGCTCTAAGCGAAACCCATACTGGATTATAGTTATACGATAACTCAACGATGTTTTGTTGATGTGCCAGATAATCAACATAGCTTACATCCTCCGCTTCTATAGTGAGTATGTCTTGGTAGGTGTTGCGTGTCAAAGTGGCTGATGTATCCAGCGTGGTTATCTGAGGCAACACAAGTGTTGCCCCCTCAGGAAAACTAAAAACAGCCGTTGCTTTCTCAACAAGATATTGCAAGTCTGGGAAAACTTTGAAATCCCTGAGCACATAATCGACGTTTTGTAATTCCGCGCCAGGCAAATTATACTGTGCCGTTACACTCATTTTTTGACCCTGATTTATAAAGGCTCCAAACGATACACTGACCAAGAGTATGTCTGAGTTTTCTGTTAGTTTAATCGGCAAAGTTTCTTCGGCTTGATCTTTGACAACCACATTTGTTGCTTCAAGCGGTAAACTTAAAACAAAAGCGCTCAGAGGCGCGACTGATTTACTTGTTATCTGATAAGTATCTTCTGTCGCTACTTTGCCTGTGGCGTCAATGGTTATCTTATGATTTAGACTGTTTATAGTCGCTATCTGTAGCGTTCCCACCGGCAATGTGGCATTGGCTTGTGCTATTACATAGGTGTAGGCTGGTAAATCCGCTCTAACATAGCTGTTGCTTGTCTTTATTCCATCTGCTTTGTTTATGATAATAGTTGTAGGGCTGTTGGAAAACGTGATGTCGACGTTACAAGTTTTAACATTCTGGGTTAAGCTTGGGTAAGCTGGAAAATCCACGATATAGCCGCCGTTGTCAGTCTCGCTAACTAATTGATTGGACAACACAAATGCCACGGTAAAGACGGATGGGCTATTTCCCTCAAAGTTGACCTCTACTCCGTAGAACCCGTTGTGGTCATCTAGTGGTACCCCACGTTTGATATTGTATTCCTGCTTTTCATCATATGCTATGACTTTTAGGACCTCAGCACTATATTTGTAGGGCAACCCAATTTTGAAGCCGTTTGTTATCTGCCCCGAAACATGTATGGTGTCAAAAATGGCTACATTGCCCGAATACATAACCTGCACTTGATGATCAATTTGTGTGATGCTGTAGCTATCGGTCTGTGCCAAGACTCCGTTAAGAGATGATACTGTTGAAAGAACGATTAAACCGATGAAAACTGCAGTTAACAAAGATCCTGCGGATTGCTTCAAGAGATTCACCAAACTGGTTGTTCTATGTTATCTCACTTGGTTTATTTACATTTATCGAAATGAGTCTGCCAATTGTGACGGAGCATAAAAACAAAAATAACAAGTTGTTCGCGCTATCTTGATCTTACACAAAACTGGTTCTGGATTGATTTTTAGTAGCGGGGAGTAGATTTGAACTACTGATCTCTGGGTTATGAGCCCAGCGGGTTGATCCTGGCTACCCCACCCCGCTATGTTTCTGTCCCCAAAAATGGGTTCGGTGTAACTATTAGAAGATGTCAGATATTAATAGTTTCTTTTTTTCTTTTTCTTTTCCAGTTCCAGCAAAAGGTTTTTAGAGGCGGTGTCTTTCCCTAAGGCTAGATGGCTACAATGGACACGCCGTATTTACGTAAACTCTCAGATCCTGCACTTGACAATCCTATCTTCATACAGGGGTTGCCAGGTTTTGGAAACGTAGGCCGAATCGCTGCTCACTTTCTCATCAAATTTTGTGATGCTAAACCCTTTGCAGAATTGTACTCGCCATCTTTCCCTGATTACATCTCCATAACCTCCAAGGGCATCGCACATCTACCTCGCTATGAATTCTACTATGCTCCCATGGAGAAAAACACCCTAATTATCATGACCGGGGAAATTCAACCCAGTTTTGACGATGTCGTTGCACACTATGAGGTCTGTGATTATGTGGTTGATTTTGTAGAAAAACTTGGTTGTCACTTCATGGTTACCATGGGCGGTGTTCCCATCACAGAGGACAAAACACAGGTCTATATTGCCGCAACCTCACCTAGACTGGCAACAGAGTTCATGGAAAAAGGCGGTGTTATCTACAGCAAGGGCCGAATCGTCGGCGGCACAGGCCTAACATTGGCTTTAGCCAAGGAACGTAAAATCGATGGTGTCAGTCTGCTTGGAACAACCTTAGGTTTTAAGGCAGATAAGAACGCTGGATTTTCAGTTTTCAAGTTTTTAATGAAAGCTTTAGGAAAAGAGATAAAAGAAGGTTTAGCTGAGAACAATCAAATTGAAGAGTCATAAGTTGGGTGCAGTGCATGTCTGAACGTAGAGAAGAAATTAAAGTTAGCGGTATGGAATCAAAATTCAACAAAGTAGCCTTAATTATCCTTTCAATGTTGTTAATCTTCGTCGGACCAACCTACATACCCTACCTAATGTCTGATGTGCTAAACATAGACTATTTTGCATCCATAGGTATTGGTGCCGCTCTATTCGTCGTGGGCTTAGTCATGCTGATCTATCTTATCCGCAAAAAAATCATAACCTAACCCCAATTTTTGCCTCAGATACCCTAGAGTGCATCATCAATCAGCTTTTTAGATTCTTCATCGGCACCAAAGAAGATAAAACCTATTTAATTAATGATTCTTCTACACCTGTCCTTCATCAAGCTGAATTTTCACTTCAAACTCACAAAAATCCGTTAAGATAAGCTATGGACCCTTTTTTTGCTATACCCTATGCTGGCGCTGTAGTTGCTTTTTGCTTTCTCAAAGGGGTTTAGAGTATGAAGGGTAATACTATGGTTGCAATGATTAGGGTTGCGCAGATAGCTGTGAGGCTCAAAGTTATCCCCTGGATTGCTTTCCCGCTTAATTTGTTGCCGGCAAAGCGTTTGAGCAGTATATCTACAATTCTTCCGCCATCCATGGGATAGATGGGTAGCGCATTAAATATCGCTAGGTTGAGGTTTACAAACCACAGCCAAAACAACGTATTTGCAAGAATTACCCATACCGGTCCCAGACTATGGGTGTAGAAGGGTGCCAGAAAATCAGAGTACGGCACCAACCCCGAAGCAAGCGTAGGGGGCACCATATACATTGAGAGTCTCTCTATGGAAAATGTCTGGTAATTTTCCAGTCGTAACTCGGTTTGTAAATCATAGGTAGTTATCCCCATGATCGTACGGTTATCTTCTGAGATTGTGAGGGTAATGTTGGTTGCGTACTGTTGTTGCCAGTTATCCCCCCGAATCACCTCTACCCATACCGTATCACCTGCTGTTTTGCTGTTTATTATGGTCTGCAGATCGGTGGCGTTATTAATTGGTATGTTGTCGATTGCGGTAAAGACGTCTTTTGGCATAAGTCCTGCTTCCTGTGCCGGCATCCCATCCACAACACTGTTGACATATACTCCATTGACTGCTGGACTTACGCCGCTCACTAAAACCAAGAGCAGCAACAGACAGGTTGCACCAAAAATAATGTTTCCGCCCACTCCAGCCGCCATTACTTTGAGTGAAGGTCTAGCTCTGGCTTTCTTTACCTGTTCCTCATCAACATCAACAAATGCGCCAATGGGAACAAACAAGAAGAACAAAAGCCCGCTTGATTTAACATCGAAGCCTACGTTACGGGCAATGATGCCATGGCCGCCTTCATGAATCACAACAGCAACAACTATAGCAATCCAGCCATAAACAATAGGTAGCATAGGGTTAATCCCTGGCAGCATCAAAATTGCTTGAGGTCCCATCTCGCGTGAAATTTCGCCGAGTGCAGGGTTGTTTATCAGAGCAATAAGGCTGTTAACTATAAGATAGAGCGCTACACCGGCTACAAATGGTACCAGCACCAGCAAAATCCACGAAATGTAGTGTGAAGCCCGCATTGCCCCTAATCGGTCGAAAATTTTTGAGAAACGTTTTGTTCGGATGATAATTAGAGGGAACTGTATGGCAACGCGTTTCTCTTTTGCTTGTTCTGGTGCTTGAGCCTCTTGGGTTTCTATTTCGGGATCGGTCAATATAGAACGCTCATCAAACAAATGTATCTAGCTCACATAAACTTTTGTTTATATCTTCAGAAAAGAGGCTGCTCTTTTGCTGAGCTAAAAACACGGCGATATTAAAAAGGAAAGGTAGTTAAGAGTGTTATTGTTTGCCGAGATTAAATTCTTCGTGGATTGTTTGTACGACTGCGATTCCGTCTTTTTCTTTAACGACAAAGCTGATGTTTAGCTCTGAGCTGCCCTGGGCTATCATGCGAATGTTTATGCCTTTTTTTGCGACGGCACTGAAAATTTTTGAAGCCACTCCAAGTGTCCCTTTCATGTTAGCGCCTATGGTTGCGATGACTGCCACGTCGTCTTCTGCGGTGACTTCGCTGATTATGCCTCCGTGTTCTTGTAGTGCTATTTCGAGGTTGCTTATGGCTCTGCCCAGCAGGTCTCGTTTTATTATCATTGATATGTTGGCTTCTGAAGCGGCTGCTGATATCATCATAACATTGATACCGTTTTTACCTAATACATCAAAGACCTTGGCATAGCTGCCCGGTGCTCCCACCATGGCGGCTCCATATACGTTTAGCATGGCCACATCTTTTAACATGGCGACTGCTTTGGCGGCTTCTTTTGCGTCTGCTTGTGGTTCTTTGGTGATAAGAGTACCTGAGTTTTCGGGATTGTTAGTGTTACGGATTCTCACCGGTACGTTTGCTTTGCTTACCGGCCCCAACGCTCGGGGGTGCATGGCTTTGGCACCAAAAATTGCCATCTCGGTTGCTTCTTTGTAGCTAAGCTGGGATAGCATCTGGGCCGTTGGGACAATTTTGGGATCTGTGGTCATTATACCATCGACATCGGTCCATATCCAAACTTCGTCTGCTTGTAGGGCGACGCCTAGTATGGTTGAGGTGTAGTCTGAGCCTCCGCGTCCTACAGTGGTGACTATGCCGTCTTGATTGGCGGCAATAAACCCGGTGACGATTGGGATTATGTTTTTCTCAAGCAGAGGTTCGAGTCGTTCTCGGACAAGATGAGTTGTATAGTTCATAAGTGGATCTGCGTCGCCAAAGTTGCTGTCAGTGACTATACCTGCATCTTTACCTGTGAACCACTGTGTTTGGGTATTGTGATCTTTTATGGCTCCCCAAACAATTGGTGCTGATAATCGTTCTCCAAATGACATAACGTAGTCTTTAGATTTTTGTGTCAATTCTCCGATGTAGCAGATACCGATTAGGATTTTTTCGAGTTCTGCTATGTTTTTCTCGGTGATTTCTATGACTTCTTTTTGGATTATCTCACTTGTAATGGCTTCTTTTATGGCGTCTGTGTGTTTTGATAGCAGGGTTTTGGTGAATGCTTGGATGTATTTTTCATCACTTTTTTGTGCGCGGAAGCTTGTTTCAATAAGGCTGTTAGTGACGCCTGCTAACGCTGAGACAACCACAGCTATTTTGTTATTTTCTTTGGCGTACTTTGTGACTAATCCGGCTACATGGCGAATGTTTACACCTGAGCCGACGCTTGTACCGCCGAACTTCATGACTAGCTTCATTTGTAGGACTCCAAATTGCTATTTAGCATCCGATTAGCTAACTTATGTTTTATGTCTAGGAGGTCTCTTAAAACTGCTCCTGCAGTCTCGATACTGCCTGCTCCTCTGCCCACCAGGGTTTGTTCGCCGGCGTATTCGGTTGAGAAGGTTACTGCGTTGAGTACTCCGCTGACACAGAGCGGGTGAGTTTTAGCGATTTCAGTGGGTTTAACGGTAGGTTTGTTGTCATCTATGGAGCCAATAAGTTTGATGGTGTTACCCCGTTCCGCGGCTTCGGTTAGTGTTTGGAGTGTTATGTCACGGATGCCTGTTCGGTCCACATCTTTTAGTGTGATTTTTTTGCCCATGATCCAGTTTGAGAGAATAACCACCTTGCAGGCGGTGTCAAACCCATCAATATCCATTGAGGGCTCGCGTTCGGCATAACCCAGCTTCTGGGCACTTGATAGGGCATCTTGGAAGCCTACTTGGTTTTGGCTCATTTCAGTTAGTATATAGTTTGTTGTACCATTAAAGATGCCTCGTATGGCTTTGATTTTATCACCAGCCAAACAGCGTTTGGCAAATTCCAACATGGGAGTTCCGCCGCCTACGGTACCGCTGAAGCGCAAGTACACATTATTGTATTCGGCAAGTTCGGTGAGTGCTGGCATCGCTAAGGCCAGGGGTCCTTTGTTGGTGGTGACAACATGTTTGCCTGTTTTGAATGCTTTTGTGATATGTGAGATTGCGGGTTCGGCGGTTTGAATGTTTACGGGGGTGACTTCTACGACAACTTCAGCTTCAACGGATTCGATAACTTCGAGTGCGTTTATGCCGGGGTTGCCAAATTCGGGGTCTGCTGATATGGGATAGCCCCTTTGTTTAATGGCTTCGAGTTTTTCAGGGCTTAGGCCTCGGGGATTTATGACTGCTCCATCAATGTCTGAGATGGCTACGATTTTTGGGTTAAATCCGTAGTCTTTTACTTTTTCCGCGTATTTTTGTGCCAGAATTGTCGTTACGCCTTTACCGACGACGCCATAGCCAACTAGGATAATTCTCATTTTTTATATCACCTTGCTAGAATTGCTTTTTTTAAGCCCAATGCTGCCTCTATAGCGGCTATATCTGCTTCAACTTCGATGGGTTTTTCGCTTTGTTTGATAGCGGTATCGGGATCTTTTAGGCCATGTCCGGTGGTTATGCAGACTACTTTTTCGTCTTTTGTTACGATGCCTTTTTTGATTAGTTTTTTAAGTCCGGCGATGGAGGAGGCTGATGCGGGTTCCACAAAGATGCCCTCGATGCGTGCTAGTGTTTTTTGGGCATCAAGAATTTCGTCGTCGGTGACGGTTTCAGCGGTGCCGTGGGATTCGCGGATGGCATTGACTGCTTTTTTCCAGCTTACTGGTGCGCCGATACGGATGGCGGTTGCTATGGTTTCGGGGTTTTCAACAGGGATGATTTGGTTGCTGCCTGTTTGGATGGCTTGTGCGATTGGTGCAGATCCTTGAGCTTGGATGCCTGTCATTTTGGGTAGTTTTTTAATTAGGCCGAGTTGGTAGAATTCTGTGAGTCCTTTCCAGACGGCGCTTATGTTGCCTGCATTACCCACTGGGATGACGATGCGATCGGGGGCTTCATAGTTTAGTTGATCACAGATTTCATATCCCAGGGATTTTTGTCCCTCCACGCGGAAGGGGTTGATGGAGTTGAGCAGGTAGATGTCTTTGTGTTTTTCTGCGAGTTTAAAGACAAATTCTAGGGCTTCATCAAAGTTTCCTTTGACTTGAAGCACTTTTGCGCCATGAATCATGGCTTGGCTGAGTTTGCCATATGCGATTTTACCTGAGGGTATAAGTACGGTGCATTTGATGCCTGCGCGGGCTGCGTATGCGGCTAGGCTTGCTGAGGTGTTGCCTGTGGAGGCGCAAATTACATGGCGTGCGCCCAGCTCAACGGCTTTGGTTACGCCCACGGTCATGCCGCGGTCTTTGAAGCTGCCGGTGGGGTTTTCGCCTTCGTTTTTAATGTAGAGGTTTTGGATGCCTAATTCGGCACCTAACCGTTCTGATCGGTGCAGACCTGTGCCGCCCTCGCCTAGTGTGATTAGTCGGGTGGATTCGTGAATGGGCATAAAGGGACGGTAACGCCACACTGAGAGGGGTCTAGTTTTCCACTCGGTGGTTTTTGCGTTTTCTTCTAATTCGTTTGGGTCAAATTTGATTTCGAGGATATCTCCGCATTTTTTGCAGAAATAGACCACTTCTTCTGTACCGTAGATGGTTTTGCAGTTTATGCATTCCTGATGGGCCATATCTTTCTATCTTCTTAGCTTTCTTGAAGTAAAAATTAGGCGGCTAGCATATTAATAATTTTGGTGCTTTGATGGTTTCTTAACCTATCAAGTTTGATAAAACCTCATAGGTCTTGAGGCTGTCTTTTTTCTCAACCACCAAAATAGTCTCGGTCCAGCAGGAAATGAATTCTACGATGTTGACGTTTTGTTCTGCAAGCAAAGTTGCTAAAAACGCGACAACTCCTGGTGTTGCTTCTAGTTCTTCAGGTGAGTGTACCACAATCATTGTACAGTTTTCATGTTTAACCAAGGCGTTTATGCGTTCCGGTAGGTCACTTCGATCCAGCAGATAAACAAATTTATCCAGTAAGTCTACTTTCATGCCCGGTTCAGAGCTGAGTTCTTTGGAGGTTATGATGACTGATTTGCAGTCAAAAACTGCTATGCCGCTGCGTTTGAGGAGCTGGAGGACTTTTTCTTCTCTTTTCTGCCTATGTTTTTGCAGGTCCTCACTATAGCGGCGCAGGGCTGCTTTTATGGCGCTGGTGTCACTGGTTTTAAGATCTTTCTGTAGCTGGCGTGAGAGTTCACTTAGGTTTACAATGCCCTTTTCGAGGGCTTCAAGTAAGTAGGGTTTATTGCGCAGATGATTTCGGACTTCTTGGGCAGTTGTCATTGCTCACTGCTGTACCAAATGGAACATTTAAAGCTTATTTGGTAACTGACTTGAACTCTTATGTTGATGGCCACCTTAACAACTGGTACACTTGGTACATTTTTCTGATGCAGGGCTGTAGTTCACTCAGATTAGCAGGGCTATCTCTATTTTGAAAGTGCTCTTAGCTTTTGCCAGAGATGATTGATTACTTTCCAGCCTTTTTTCCGCGGTATGTTACCAACGGCTAATATCTCGTCTGAAAAGCTTTTCTCACTTACATCATATAAACTAATCCAGCCCTCAGTATGAACCATTACACCATTCTGATCGGACTTTAATGACACCTCAAAGTATTTTGGCGCAGTCAAACCCAATCCACTAGGAATCCCAAGACGCCCCCTTATGAATCCCTCTCTTTCAACTTCTATGATTATGCCTTCTTCTCTTACCCAGTTCTGAATCTCTTCTTTTACTTCCTCTGCTCGTCTTCCTGAAACAAAAACATCTTTGATTGTTCGATCTTGTTCTTTTTGGCTTTGTATTTTTTGTTTTTTGCTATTTGGTCGAATCATTCGATAGAAAAAATAAGTGAATATCATTGCGGAAATAAATCCAACTGTCGTTTGTATAACTCGGTATGTGTCTAAATAATCTGAAAAATACAAATACAGAACTATCAATAGCAATAAAGTTGGAAGCAGAACGGCTACAATCCAGAATCGGCGCCACCAAACCTTCTTAGTTTCCAAGGCATCGTTACGTTCTGGAAACTCGGTTAAGAACTGAGAGGCGAGTTTTCCTTTTTCAGAGAGGATATACTGCCCCGAATCAGTTTTTTCTAAAAGGTCGCCTAAAACCTTTAGATGATAATTAAACGTTCCAGTACTGCCGATCTGAAGAGTTTCCATAAGCTCGGTATAACTCAACCTTTCTCTATCAGTCAAGGCCAGGATGATTTTTCTTCTTGTTTCGTCCTTGAGAATCTTGTTCAAGGATCCGATTCCATCACTCATAAGACGTTATATCAAATGCTGTCTCATTTTAGTTTTGTTGACGAGAAATGTCGTCAACAAAAATTAGGCACTGAACTCAAGTTTTCTCTGTATACCTGTGATGTGTCTCCCATTTCAGGTGCATTTATGCTTCTTAGTTGCAGATCAACTTTGAATGTTTATGAGGTGTCGTCTGAGCGTGAAGCCTAACATTGCTGGTTACTTGTGCGTATGGTTTGGCGGCGTCTGTTGAGGGTATTGTCTCTTAGAACTATGTTGTTGTGCCGTCTGGCCAAGTTTTTTTTAACCTGAACTTTACAGTTTACGCCATAGTTTGAATGGTTAGAGGTTGCTTTCGTTTCTTTTTTGGTTTTTAGCCCTAAATTTCAAAGAATAATTACGCCATAGTTACACCATATGCAACGAT
>NZ_WRFL01000004.1:0-80168 GCF_009778815.1 Candidatus Bathycorpusculum sp. | reverse complement strand
GTTGTGTCTAAGAGTTCTGTTATGGTGGATTTAACTATTCGTTTGTGGTGTGCTTTGACTATGCCTGAAATTTTTCAACAATGGCAAAATCAAATGATGTATATCTTTAGGTGAACACTCTCAAAATTTTTTAGGCAGTGTTTGTAGATAGTTGGGTGTTGGTTAGTATGGCAAAGTTGTTATATCAAGGGCATGGAAGCATTCGCATAACCGCACAAGATGGACGTGTGTTATATCTTGACCCATATGCTGGTGAGGGGTATGATGAGCCGGCAGATATTGTGCTTGTTACACATGGACACTATGATCATAACAAGTTGGATTTGATTACTCAAAAGGCAGGGTGTCGAGTTATTACAAATAAAGAAGCGTTAGAGGGTGGGAAACATAACAGTTTTTTGCTTGATGGGATTGAGGTTGAGGCTGTTGAGGCGCAAAATCTTATGCACAGTTCTAAGGCGTGTGTTGGATTTATCATAACATTGGACGGTGTTCGGATTTATTGTTCGGGTGATACCTCAAAGACTAAGCAGATGCAAACGTTTGCCGCTTTAGAGATCGATTATGCATTGTTTTGTGGTGATGGGATTTTTAATATGGGGCCTAAGGAGGCAGCGCAGTGTGCAAAAATCATAGGAGCAAAACATAACATATTGATTCATGTTAAACCCAAAGCGTTGTTTGATTTGGCTAAAGCACAAAAATGGGATGCGCCAAATAAACTCATCATTCAACCTGGAGAAGAGATAGAACTAGCACATAATTCAAAATAAGATAAGAATTACAGATTTAAAGCTATCAAATTAAAAAGTTGAGTAAAATGTCAATTTCATTAAGAAGACGGGAAAGGTGATTGTATAAGTTGTCTCTGTGGATTTTATGAAAACTAGAAAGCGTCAAACTGGAAAAACACAGATTGGATAATTGTACAGTTTTGTTAAGTGTAGGTAACTTTTATCTAATAGACTTATAAAAGAAGTGTAGCTACGCGCAGAAAATAGAGAGAGGATAAACTTGGATGGCCAGTACTGGAACCGAAAAATCGAGACCATGCCTAGACAGGACATAAAGAAGTATCAGTTGCAGAAGCTCAAAGAACAAGTTAATTATTGCTATGAGAAGAGTAGTTTTTATCGTAGAAAATTTGATGCTGTGGGTTTAAAGCCAAGTAATATCCAAACGTTAAGTGATCTGCAAAAGGTTCCCTTCACCGTTAAGAGTGATCTAAAAGATAATTATCCCTATGGTATGGTCGTTACTCAGCCAGATGAGATTGTGGAGGTCCATGCTTCAAGCGGAACCACAGGTAACCCAATTATTGGCGCCTATACTCAAAAAGATATAGAGATGTGGCAGGAGCTTATGGCACGCAGCATCTACACTACCGGCGGCAGGCCACAAGATGTTATCCATATTGCTTACGGGTATGGGTTATTCACAGGCGGGTTTGGTTTCCATTATGGGGCACAAAAAGTGGGTGCTAAAATTGTGCCTGCAAGCGGCGGCATGACACAGCGCCAGATCCAGCTTATGAAAGACTTAGAGGTAACTATGCTGGCATGTACACCTAGTTTTGCAGTTTATCTTGCAGAGGCTATGGCACATGAGGGTGTTGACCCCAAAAAGGACCTCAAACTCAAACGAGGCATGTTTGGTGCAGAACCGTGGTCAAGTAAAATTCAGGGCCGTATTGAGCAGGAATTAGGCATAGAGGCTTTTGATATCTATGGGTTAACCGAGCTTTGTGGGCCGGGGGTCTCTATTGAGTGTGAGAAGCATGCGGGATTGCATGTTTGGGAGGATCATTTCATTGTAGAAACCATCAACCCTAACACAGGAGAGGTTTTAGCGGAAGGCGAAGAGGGCGAGTTGGTCTTTACTACGTTAACTAAAACGGGTATGCCCATGTTGCGCTATCGAACAAGAGATATCTCAAAAATAGACGCCACGCCCTGTGCATGCGGACGCACACATGCCAGAATGACCCGGGTTATGGGCCGCTCAGATGATATGCTTATCATCCGCGGGGTCAATGTGTTTCCCTCACAAATTGAACATGTAGTTATGGGTTTCTCCGAGTTAGCGGCTCAGTACCTAATAGTTGTAGATCGACCCGGAGCCCTTGATACGTTCACAATCAAGGTCGAGTTGACAGAGAAAACCGCTCAAAACAGTCAACTCGATAAAAACGCTCTAAAGTGTGATATTCAAAAGAAAATTCACATCATAACAGGCATATATGCAGATGTAGAAATCGTCCAAGTTGGCGAGTTACCTCGAACAGAGGGCAAAGCCAAACGAGTGCTGGATTTACGTATAGGTAAAATGTAGGCGTAATGATGACTTCCAAAATTAGTGTAAATAAACCAGACAGTTATGCGCTACTCAACGGCGATGAAGCAGTTGCACGTGGAGCAGTAGAGGCTAACATCAAAGTTGCCGCGGCCTATCCAGGCACGCCCTCCACAGAAATTTTAGAAACCTTGGCGGAAGCTACAAAAGATCTTGGAATTTATGCGGAGTGGAGCATTAATGAAATTGTTGCCGCAGAGGTGGCTATTGGCGCTTCGATGACAGGCGTACGGGCACTCACATCCATGAAGCATGTGGGCTTAAATGTGGCATCGGATGCGATTATGACCCTGGCATACACAGGCATCGAGGGCGGATTGGTCATTGTAGTCTGCGACGACCCAGCTCTGCACAGCAGCCAAAACGAACAAGACACCCGCTACTTTGCAGTCCACGCAAAACTACCGCTTCTTGATGCAGGCAACCCCCAAGAGGCGCTTGATATGGCACGCAGGGCCTATGAAATCAGCGAAAAACTCCGCCTGCCAATCATTTTACGCTTAACTACCCGCGTTGCACACGGTAAAGCACGCGTAAAACTAGGAGAATTCCAAAAACTGGCACGCAAAGCCGAGTTTGATAAAAACATCCCCAGATGGGTCATGGTACCAGCCAACGCCAGCCGCCAACATCGAGTTCTAGAGAGCCGCCTATTAGAAGCAAAATATGAAGCTGAAACCTCACAATTCAACATCATCGAGGACAACAACACAAAGATAGGAATCATTGGAAGCGGAGTAGGCTACTACTATGCACGCTCACTTGTAGACACCACAAAAGTTTCATGGCTAAAACTAGGGTTTGTCCATCCCTTCCCATCTGAGATGGTCAAAACCTTTGCCAAAAAAGTCAAAAAACTCATAGTTCTAGAAGAACTCCGACCCTACATAGAAGAAAATTTGGCCCGTCTCAAAATTGATTTTATCGGCAAAACTGAGCTAGGCCTTGAAGAAATCGGAGAATTCACCCCCGATAAAATCCGCACCGCCCTATCCAAACTACACCTAACCACAACACCTGAAAGTCCACAACAACTCAATTTAACCCCGCGACCACCCGGTTTGTGCCCCGGATGTACGCATCGCGCCCTCTACTATGCTCTAAACATGCTACACAAATCAGTACATTGCGAAACCACTAAATGCGTAGGCTGCGGCACCTGTGAATACGCCTGCTCACACAACAAAGAAAAAGTTCACAACCCAGCCAAATCCCGCATACGCGTAGTACGCCAAAACCAAATCCAAAACATAGCCATAAGCTGCCAAATCTGCCAAAACCCAGCCTGCATCATCGCCTGCCCCAAAGAAGCCCTCTCCCAATCACCCCTAACAGGCATCATCATCGTTGACAAAAAACAATGCAACGGATGCGGATGGTGTATCGAAGCATGCCCATATGGCGCAATCAACATGCACCCCACAACCCGCAAACCCATGGTCTGCGATGTCTGCGGCGGCAACCCCAGATGTGTCAAACTCTGCCCCGAGGGCGCACTAAGCCTTAGAGGAAAATCAAACGATAAAATTGTAGCAGGCGACATAGGCTGCTACTCCCTAGGAGCCCTACCACCCATCAAAGCCCTTCAAACATGTCTCTGTATGGGAGGCGGCATCTCACAAGCCGCAGGAATGATTCACGCAGGCACAAAAGACAAAGTCTTTGCAGTTATTGGCGACTCTACCTTTTTCCATGGCGGCATGCCAGGACTGCTAAACATCGCCTACAACAAAGCAAACGTCTGCGTCATCGTCATGGATAACAGCATAGTAGCCATGACAGGCCACCAACCAACCCCCGGCTCAGGCAAAACTGCCATGGGCCAAGACGCCAAAATCATAAACATAGAAGCCATCGTCAGAGCCCTAGGCATCGAAAAAGTCTTCACCGTTGACCCCTACGATCTAAAAACAACAATGCAAACGCTAAAAAAAGCCACCAACCACGAAGGCCCCTCAGTAGTTATCGCCAAACGACCCTGCCCACTACTAACCCCACACGGAACACCCCGAAAAATCAAAGACAACTGCAAAGGCTGCAGAGTCTGCACCGAAGCCTTTGGCTGCCCTGCCATAAGTCAAAACGGCAACAAAGTCAAAATCGATACCGCACTCTGCAACGGCTGTGGAGTATGCGACAAAGTCTGCCCCTTTAACGCAATAGGAGAAATAGACCGTGAAACCCAAACTTGATATAGTTTTTAGCGGCGTCGGCGGACAAGGCGTTGTAGTACTAAGCGACATTTTCTGTGAAGCCGCCATGATAGAGGACTTTAATGTAGCAAAAGCAGAAATCCACGGCATGGCACAACGAGGCGGCTCCATTGTAGCCTACGCACGCATCGGAACCAAAGTGGAAGCCCCCCTCATCGAAACAGGAAAAGCCGACGCAATCGTAGGCTTTGAGGTCCTAGAGACCACCCGAGCCCTCCCGATGCTAAAAGAAAACGGCACCGTTATTGTAAACATGAAACTCATTCCACCAAACGGTCTAACAGCAAACGTGAAACTCAAAAACACCGAAGAACTCTTAGAACTCCTAAGAACCAAAGCACTGGTTCACCAAGTAGACGGCCCAGGTATTGCACAAAAACTAGGCAACACACTGGTTGTTAACACAATTCTGCTAGGAGCACTCTCTGCACTCCCCGAAATCCCGCTCAAAGCAGAATCATTTCAACAAGCCATAGCAAACAGACTCAAAGAAAAATACATCAACCTAAACCTCAAAGCCTTCCAGCTGGGCAGAGAAAGCGTACAAAACAACCAGAGATAAGCAAATGAAAGGTACCGACCACTACGCAGAACTACTAGGGATTAAAGTTCTTGAAATCAAAGATGGATACTGCAAAGTCCAGATGAAAATAGAAAAACAACACACCAACGCCATGGGTTGCACACACGGCGGAGCCATCTTTTCACTAGCAGACTATGCCTTTGCAGAAGCCTGCAACTTTGGCGACAACAAAGCAGTCGGAATACAAGTTGACATCAAATATCTATGCCCCACAACCGAAGGCGACATACTAACCGCAGAAGCAAATCGGATAAGTGACGGGAAAACCACTGGTGTCTATCACGTTTCAGTCTACAAAGAAGATAAACTAACAGCCATTTTCTCAGCCATAGCATTCAAAAAATAGCGCCACAAATACAGAACACTCAAAATCAAATAAGAATTCAAACAACAACCTGTAGCAAAATTCTGTTATGTTTAGGGGGTTGTTTTAGAATTGGTTTTGGGTTTCCAGTTTGTTGTGTCGTGCAGATTTTGTACTGGGGAGTCTTCATCAAAACCCTGTTCGGTCTGGGTTTTTTGTTTATGCGTTTGTTCGGCTAGTTTGGCTTTGCCTTCTTTGCTACTAAGTTCAACGCTGTTGCCCAGTTTGTAGATGGTTCGGCCAAGGCGGCGTTCACCCACGGTTTTTGTACATCTTCCCATAGAGGGGTTTCTGCATTAAAGGTTAAAAACCTTCAGTTGACACTATTCTATCAGGATATCTGTGAGTAGCGTTCGCCAAACTCTTGAGGCCCCCATTAAAAAGGTCACATCGCTTAGGTTGCGCTATAAATTTTTGCTCATAGCCGCGATTGCTTTACTGATATTTTTGCTCTCCAAGGGACCTTCACCGGGACAAAATCATTTTGTCTATCTGGCAGATTCGTTTCTCCATGGCAGGCTGGGGCTCACAGGCGGAGGGGAGAATCTTGCAGAGATGGTGCCCTTCAATGGCAACTATTATGTTGTTTATCCTCCGATGCCTGCGGTGTTGCTTTTGCCCTTTGTTGCAGTTTGGGGCACAACCTTTGATCAGGCATTACTCTCGGTTATTCTTGCGGGGTTTTGTGTTGCGGCAACTTGGTTGATGCTCAAAAAAGCCGGTTCAAATCAAACTAAAGCTCTGTGGCTAACAGCACTGTTTGGGTTTGGGACTTGTTTTTGGTTCATTGCCTCTGTGGGTTCTTCTTGGTATATTGAGCATGTTGTTGCGGTGCTGTTTCTTACCTCAGCCATAATTCTTGCATTGTATGGGAAGAGTAATTTTGCTGTGGGTTTGCTTTTGGGATGTTCAGTTATTGCGCGGTTACCAGTGGCATTATCGTTTCCTTTTTTTCTCTTGCTAATATATGATCAAAAAAATATGTGGATGCCCCGAGTTAGGCAGGCGCTGATTTTCTTTGGGGGTTTAGCCATACCGGTGGGGTTAAATGCCCTCTATGATTATGCACGCTATGGCGTCTTTACCAACATCGGCTACTACCTTATCCCGGGCATACAGGAAGATCCATTCTTTCAGCAGGGTATCTTTAACATAGCCTACATCCCCCGCCACCTCCATGCAATATTTCTCCAAGGACCCAATGTGTTGCCCGATTTTCCATGGTTCCAACCTAATTGGATTGGGATGGGACTGTTCTTAACCACACCAGCGTTTCTTTTTATCTTCATAGGTGCCTTTAGAGGTGGATGGAGGAGCCTAAATAAAAAAGCGGCCTTAGCTATCCTCTGTATTCTGCCGCCCATAATCACACATGGTACGGTAGGGTTTACTCAATTTGGTTACCGATTCAGCCTTGACTTTGTTCCGTTTCTTATGTTGCTCACAGCCGCAGGTATGCGTGAAAACTTGGGTTGGACAGAAAAAGTTTTGATAATTTTGAGTTTGCTGATTAATCTCTGGGGTGTAGTTTCGATAATTAAATTTGGGTTTGTAAGCTTTTAATCCATTATTTAGGAACCAAATGTTAGTCGATCAAGTTGTTGATAAATTGCCACCAACTAGCACCGCTCTATTCATTGTTCTCTAAGAAAAATGTGTTCCAGCAACCGAATATTACTTTCACAAGACGATCATTTAGCCGTCGTTATAACCATTGAGCTTATCTGCTGTAAGTATCACTCTCACGGGACAGCTCATTTAAGCGAGTTGTTGATAAGTGTTATCAACTAAAATGCAGACGTCATTTAACCGTATTTTTCAAGCACTTGTCGGCCAAAGTCAGAGATCTCAACGGCATCAAAGTCATAAGGCGGTGCCTCTTTGGAAATATCGGGATTATTTACAAACAACGACTTTTCTAAAACCTTGACTGCCCCATTTATGGTCTCGGTGGGTAAATCGGTTTTTTTACGTATTTGCTCACCCCTCACAAACTCACCTCGACTAAATTCAGAAAGTGCTACAAGCACCTTTTTTGCATCCATATCTATTACGTTTACCTCATCTAAATCAAAATCACGCTGCAAAAACCATGCCTCACATAGCTAGAGTAGCCTTTTAAGATAAAAACATTAGTTGGAACAATTCTCAGCGTAAGTATGGATAGAAGAAATATTGAAGTGAGGTGGAACATGCCTGTTTGCGCTGAGTCTTTCTTAAAATTGGTGCTTATCGTTAGATGCTGATGAGCTGTCACTATCCCAAAACAGTTGATCTAGTGTGGTGTTGAGTGCTTTGCAGATTAGAATGCATAATTTTATGGTAGGGTTATAGTTGCCGGATTCAATCAAGCTGATGGTTTGTCGGGTTACGCCAATTTTTTCAGCTAGCTGCTCCTGAGATAAATCACAGGCAACACGCGCAAGCTTCATTTTTTTATTCTTCACACTTCAGCCTCCTCTTGATTCTCAGCCGATTTCTCCGCATGCTCAAGCTCTTTGTCAGCGTACTTTTCACTTTCTACCATGTTCTTCTTTATTGGAAAATACATAACACTTGTTCCAAGTACTATTGCAACTACGGATGTAAATACTGAGTTAAAAGGTTCGGGCGGAATGTAATCAAAGATAATAGCCAATAAACAAATCACAACAAAAAGAACCCCGCCACAAATCGCTTGTACTGTAAACCAAAGTTTTAATCGTTTTAGGGTGGTTATTTTTGATTTTTTGCTATTCCATGCAACAAATAGCCCTTTTTTGCTTGATTTTTTGTTCGCAATCGAGAGCGGAATACCGCCCATAAACGAATAGGCGATCATACTCAACACTATTAGAAAAACAGAAATTCCGAGTTCTTGGAAATACAAGGGGTAAACGAGGTATAAGACACAAAGAACTAGCCAACCAAGTATTAACACCCAAAAGTGTAGCGAGTAGCTGTTGGATTTTGCTGAGTTTTTTATGTTGGTAATGGCTTCGTCTTTTTCTTTCACACCTAAGATGTTCTTCTGAGCGGTTGATAGGATGTAGTAAGAAGGTGATAAGATAAGGGCTATGATTTCCAATATGTAGAGTGCTGGATGGAGTTTTAGTGCCATTTTTACGATTAGACTAATTGTGGTTAAAATTAAAAGGATGGAATACATGGGAGCAATATTTTCTGCCAAGATTTTTTGTATTCGTTCATCTTCTATTTTTTTGGGTTTTATGCTTCGGCTCAGTCCCATTAAATTCACCAACAATATACAATATAATTGTATATTTGTACATTATACAGTACATTTCATATAGATGTTGCGGCTAATTCAGCATTCAGCGGGACAGCCCCCATCTGCAAATCAGACATGCAACCTAACGAGAAAAGATGCTCACACTGTAAAAACACAGCAGACCAATCCATTAACCCTGAAAAAGATCAACAGTAGGAAAGTAAAATATTCACAGAGAAATCATCCACACACCCCTTTTTCCCCTAAACAACATAACATCACCAACGGTTATATTCGAAAACTCACCAAAAAACACCACAACCAACGGTCACGTAAACTCTCAAGTATCTTTCTTTTCTTCTAACAGAGAAACAATATAATTAGCGTCATCAGTGTCAGCAACACAACTGTACTGGCCTTAAAGTTAAGACAACAGGGTTTATGAGCGGTTTACAAAAGTTAAATATGGGAAACCTTTAGTAGTCGCTAGAAAAGGTATTACTATCAGGAATGCCGTCATGAAATTCAGTGTAGTAGTTGAAAAGGATAGTGATGGTTATTACGTTGCATCTGTTCCAGAGTTGCCTGGGTGTCATACGCAAGCTAAAACCCTTGATGCAGTGATGGAACGAATTAAAGAAGCTATTCAAGGATACTTAGAAGCAGATGCTGATGATCTAAACTCGCGTAGTCGCAATGAACTGGTAGGTGTTCAGTTCGTTGAGGTTCACACCTAAATGAGTTTAAAGCCACAACCGGCAAAAAAACTAATTAAGGCACTCTCTAAAATAGATTTTAAAATTGTTCGAACACAGGGGAGTCATGTAATTCTAAAGCACCCCGATGGCAGGCTTACAGTGGTTCCAGTACATGCAGGAGAAGAAATAGGTAGCGGACTTTTAAACAAGATAATCAAAGATACAGGGCTTTCAAAAGAAGAATTCATAAAATTACTTTAAGCCCGAGTTTTCACTTATAAAATGAAATATTATTGGTGCAATATTTCTGCAAAACAACGAAAAGACCTAAAACAGGTAAAAACACACGAAATATCCATCCATCCGAAAGAAGCATGACTGGAGATTAAAAGTCGGAACACGATGAAAAATGCAGAAGCAACAGTAAAGAGCTGGGGATGCGATTTTGTTGTTTGTGTCTGGTGCGTTTCCTCAAAATCTTGGCTTAGATTTCGAGAGTTCATATTTAAACACTAAAAAGATAATTTCACTTAATTACTAATAAATATTCTTCAAATTAAAACTCAACCAATCTAATGCCAACACTTTTTAATGCAATGAGTGAATAACACCCATTATGGATTGGCTTGTTAGCGTTGTCTCTAACCCAGAGGTACATCGTTTTATAACGGAGTTTACGGCAACATATCTGCTTCAGGGCGGTTTAACCGGAGCTAAAAGATGGCTAAATAAAGAAAAGCGCACTATTGAATGGCAACTTTGTCATTGTTTGCAAAAAGCTCTGGAAGCTACAGCGACTCACTTTCACTGGCCAAAGAATAAGCAAGATATTTCAAAAGACTTTCTTTCAAAAATTTCTTCCATTCAATTTAGTACTAAATTTGCCGATTCATTCAATAACACTGTGTTTTTTAAAATTTTTCAGGATGCAACTGGTCAAAAAGCTACGAAAGCCACTATTGCATATTTTGCGGATTCCTTTTCACGGCAACTCGCCAAGTCTGAGTATAGTGAGCTTAGAGAATATTTGAAAATAAAGGGCTTTCTTAAAAGCGATGGAAAAACTGCTCCTTCTGATTCAAGCATTGTTTCCACTGTTGTGAATGGTGGAAAGCTTGTTGATTATATTAATTTCGTGCGTACGGCGTATAATAAGATAAAATTTCTTAATCAAGAGTTCCCGCATGATAAACTGTACGTGAATTTACATCTTACATATAAAACTGTGGATCCCAAAGTTCTCCAACAAGTGGAGCACATTTGCGATTCAACCCAACTTTTAACAACGTCCGAACCCTGTGTTCTTATAGGGCCAGCAGGTTCGGGTAAGTCCACAATTGTGCGTAAGTTAATGCTTCAAGAAGTTCAAACAGAAAACTTTTCACGCATTCCTGTTTTTGTCGAAATCCCCAAACTTTCGAAAATGTTATCATCTGGAAAATTACTTCACGAATACATTTCCCATATAACTGGGTTCACTATTAATAACCTGCGTCAGATAGGTGAATTAAACAAAAAAATATTACTAATTCTTGACGGCATGGATGAAGTGGAATCTCTGGAAAAACTCGATGAAGTAGTTAACGCGACTGAGCGATTTATACACGAGTACAAAAATACAAAATTAATTTTTACCAGTCGCCCCTCTTGTACAAAAATAAAAGATGAAAACGTCTTTTCTGTTGGCGGGCAAAAAGTTGAAAAGTATTTTATCGAAGAAATGACCGAAGAAGAACGTAAAGAACAGATAAAGCGTATTGTTTCTGAAGTACTACCTAAACTTGATAAAGATAAATTTTGGCGCGATTTATTAGAACTCGAAAAAATTAACTGCAACATAACTGATATAACAAGAAATCCATTGTTGTTATCGCTCATGCTTAATGTGTATCAAGAAGAAGCCATTGATGGTGATTTACAGGGTAGCTTTCCGAAAAACAAGATTGAATTATATGAGCGGGCAGTAAAGCTACTTATCAAAGATCGTCCTGAAACACATATAGAGTACTTATCCTGCGATTTGATTCCACACGTAAGTACGTTGCTTGGGCGAATCGCATTTACCCTTTATGAAGAATCACAAAAAATGCAATATAATGGGAAAATATCTGAACATCTTATCAAACAAGATGTCAAAAATTATGTCGCTTATTTGTTAAAGTGTTCTCAAGACTATGCAATACACTTAACTGATGAATTTTTTAATTTCATTGAGAGACGGTCCATTTTTACGGATAAAAAATTTATACATGAAACATTTAAAGAATATTTTACTTCAATATTTCTTTTTAACACCTTATTTTTTAGCCACAATACGCCTTTTGGGTCGAAGATTGAATTAATTGATGAAAAAATATTTGATGATAAAATAAATCCATTATATACCAACCCCAATAACTGTAGCGTTATTGAAATGTTACTTTGTTACATTGATAGAGAAACACCTAACGATGAAACAGCAATAAACAGTGCATTAGATAAAATCCTCATAAACTCTCTTTCAACTAAACCCAACTATAATATGCTATGTAAAACAGCAGGGCAATTTGTAAACCACCAAAACATAATGGCAACTAATCTAATTGTTTCAATGTTTGAACGAGGTTGCGAAAAAGTTGTAAACCCTTTTGCTGAACTATTTTGGTTTATGTCGGAATACAACTTGAAAGCAGGGATTACAAATGGTATGAAAAATCCAGAAGGGTATAAAGATGTTATAGGCTTGGAAAACGCTTTCAATGTTATTACAAACAGGTATACAAATGACCAACAAAAACTTGTCATCGCAAACATATGTTATCATCTATACCGTTATATCTATATTGACGTAGATACGGCATGGGACGAGTATAAAAATTATGAAAAACAATTAACTGATGATATTAAAAACGTAGTTGTCAGAGATTGGTGGACTGATAGTGATTCCGCGTTTATCTGGACAGAAAAAGATGTGCGTTACCATTCAGGAAAAGGTAATCTTCTATATTTAAAAGCCGTTTCTGATGATTCCTGTTTCAATGGTGACAATACACGTTTTATTAAGTTAAGTCCAAATAATACAAAATTTTTTACAGACGGGGTGACTGTTTATTCAAGCGATAAATCTGTTTTATATCACCATGTCAGAAAAGGGCATTATGAACCAGAGTTTATAATCCCAAATTCGGTGACACATATACGTGCCTCCGCTTTTGCTAACTGGACAGACTTAACAAAAATCACCATTCCAAATTCGGTTGTAGACATTGGTTCTAATGCATTTGCAGGTTGTACAAACTTATCAAGTATCACACTTCCAAATTCGGTGACACATATACGTGCCTCCGCTTTTGCTAACTGGACAGGCTTAACAAAAATCACCATTCCAAATTCGGTTGTAGACATTGGTTCTAATGCATTTGCAGGTTGTACAAACTTATCAAGTATCACACTTCCAAATTCGGTTGTAGACATTGGTTCTAATGCATTTGCAGGTTGTACAAACTTATCAAGTATCACACTTCCAAATTCCATCAATACGATAAAAGCAGGTCTTTTTATGAAGTGTAATAATATACAAAATATTGTAATCCCTAAGTCTGTACACATAATCGAAGAGCGAGCATTTGAAGGGTGTAACAAATGCATTTTTTATGTAGAAGAAAATAATCCCTGTTTTTATTCTGATGGTAAAATAATCTTCAATAAGAATAAAACTTCAATAATATCTTTCCCAACGGCTTCAGGTAACGTGATTATCCCCGATTCTATAGATAAAGTTGATGATTATGCATTTTCACAATGCCACGAATTATCCCAAATAACATTCTTAGGCACAATTAGTCTTGGTAATAACGTGTTTAACGGTTGTACAAAATTAGCGCATGTTGTTTTTTCAGACACCACAACTCAAATAGAAAGGCACTCTTTTCCAAACAAGTTTCTTTTAAAAGATGCAAAAACTGATACTGATACTATGTGCTTGAAATATCCGTTTATAATGATTATGAATACGGAAACTGGTCACTGGAATGGATATATTCCTGATTTAGCCATATTTTGCGAGTGCCTAACAATAGACGGTATTGTTGACGAGCTATATATTATTCTGAAGAACTTCATGTATTTGGCAACAAAATATGGCACCGAGATACCTGCACCGTCTTCTATTGAGGATCTGTCCAAGAAGTGGCAAGAATATGAAACATCTTTACTTGAATTAACTGATGATAAAGGTATTTGTTTATGGTTTAATCCTTTTTATGGATGTAGAAATTTAAAAACTATAACAATTCCAAAGTCTATTAGCAATATAGCAAAAAATATGTTTTCCACTTATCCAGATTTTAGAATTATTTGTCATCCACGATCTTATGCTGAGCAATACGCACAAGAAAAAGAAATTCCTGTTGAATATATCGATGAACCGTAAATCTGCCATTTTCGTCATAGCATTTAATCAAAGAATAACGCAGACTGTCGTGTGACCACAGGAATATTTCTGCAATATTCTCCAACAGTTTTTAGTCAATAACATACTCAACTTTGTCAACCACAAAAACAATCAACCCATAAACCAACCAATAGTCACTACGATAAAAAGTAAGTCTACTTAAAAAAAGACTAACGGTCAAAAAATATATAAAATTAAGGTATATAGTGGGGGCAAGTAAGTGGACTTAACGTGCGCCCAGAAAATCTGGTTCTGTATGATGTCACAATTGTGCCATCCATGGATAATATGTATGTGTTTAGTGTACCGTGGATTTGCGAACAACGTTGTTGCATTGTTGTCATACTCTCCATATAACCTAACACATACGATAATAGGGGATAAGCCTATTTGCTGAAAATACATTTTAAAACGTTAGTTTGAAATTTCGCAAACAGTGAGCATGAAATATTTTATAGGTAGCACAATAATTATCGTAGTTGGAGTAGTTATTTTGGGCGATTGCAGAGTTTTCAAGGGTAAAATCATTGCGAAAGGAACAGAAATAACCGTATTAACCAAAGGCACTGGTGACAATGATGACGATTTTATCAGTTTAACAGATATTGCAAAGTACAAAAATGCTGATGATGCTTTTATTGTGATTAATAATTGGATGCGGGCTCGAAATACTATTGAGTATTTGGGTTTGTGGGAACAGCTGTATAATCCTAGTTTTAAACCTATCGAATTCGATAGGTTTTTACATGAAGCAGGAGCAAACGCCTTTACCCTTTCACCCCAAAAATGGGTCAACACTACAAACGCAGTTGGAATTTCGGTTAAAGTTGGGCGTGGGGGTGGAGTGTTTGCGCATAAGGATATTGCTTTCAAGTTTGCATCATGGATTTCAGCAGAGTTTGAATTGTATGTTGTTAAGGATTATCAGCGGTTAAAGTCTGATGAGAGTAGACGAGTTTCTTTAGAGTGGAATGTTGGACGTATTTTGTCAAAGATTAATTACAGAGTGCATACCGATGCGATTAAAGATAATTTGGTGCCAAAGATGCTTACGGCTAAGCAGAAGGCGTTTGTTTATGCTGATGAGGCAGACGTTTTAAATGTGGCTTTGTTTGGAGTTACTGCAGCGCAGTGGCGAGCAGATAATATGGATAAGACTGGGAATATGAGGGATTATGCGTCTATTGAGCAGTTGCTTGTTTTGGCGAATCTTGAAAACGTAAATGCACTCTACATAAGCAAGGGTGTGCCACAGTCGGAACGTGTTGAGGAGCTTAATTGCTTGGCAAGAGAACAGTTGACAGCTATGCTTCGCAACAAAAGTGTGGATACCCTAAAGAAACTGGAAAACAAAAAACTATAGGCAAAACGCCCTTTCAACATCAATTAACTTGTTAACATTTTCCCTATCTATTTTGCGTTTTTATTGTTTCTCGTTTGTCTTGTGTTTCCCGTGCTGTGTTGTGTGTTTCCCGCCTGTTTCCCGGGTTTCCCCTTTTTGTTTCCCGTCTCACTCTATTTTTCTTGCTTTTTTAGTGTTTGTTTTAGGCTGTTTTAATCAAATAAGACGTATGTTTCAGTTTATTTGTTGTTTGGTTGGTTTTTCCCGCTATCTTTTGATGAAATAAGTTGTTTTTGAGGGTTTCCCGTTTGGAGTTTTTAGTGAGTTTTGTGAGAAGTAGAGTTTACACTGAGTGTAAAATTGTTGTTTCCCGTGGTTTCCCGCTATGGAGAAACGTCTTAAAGCCGACAAGCTACCAAACAGGCAAGAATGTTCTTAACAGAACAAGAGTTTATGCACGCTTCAAATATTTAAAGGCTAACCACCACCCAAACCAACTCTGCCCATACTCGCCCCCACTGCCCTTTTTTCGCCCCCACACAACCAACCCCTCACCAAAACAACACCTAACTTTAAACAAAACACACTACACAAAAAACTACACACAACAACAGCATAGATAGCAACCATACCTTGATCAAAACAACACACAGACTACCTTGTTTAACCTAAAACCATAACCATCCAATTTCAAAATACAAAGAACTGTTTGTGGTGGGTATGGTAGTTTTCATGTTTTATTGGTAAACTACAGGCTGTGTACAGGGCGCGACCTGTTTTGCCCAATACGTGCACCAAAAGAACACGTATTGCCCAAATCAGGTCACAACCTCCCAAAAACCACATTACTGTAAGAGCATTTGTGTTTTTACAGCCTTTAGAAACAAACACGTGGATGTGTTCCATAATATTTGACAAGCCTAGTTTGATCAAGACAGCCCCCAAAAGGAATCATTTTCCCCAAACTATGGCTCTACACATAAACAAACCCCCAACCCACTATTGCTAAAGCTAATCTTCTTAACACAACTTTAGCCTTCCTTTTTAGTGACATACTTTAGCCAAAACGTGCCCCTTTGGAGCACGTATTGCCCTAACTATGTCACTACAAAAAAACAACAAAAGATGTTTGTACTTACAGGTTTAGGTATTGATATATTGTGTGTTCTATAATATTGGGCTGATCCCTAGTTTTGGTCAAGACAGTCCCAAAAAGGAACCATCTTGCCCCAAACTAGGGACACAACAAACACACTCTCAACCAAGCATGGCACTAAACGAACTTAACACCTTAATAGTGTGTGGTCTTTTTTAGGCGACATGGTTTTAATTAAAACGTGCCTTTTTGGAGCACGTATTGCCCTAAACCATGTCGTAGTTTTAAAAATTCAGCCCTTCACCATTTACGATAACCAATGAGCAAACAAATAACAATAAGCAAACAGGTTTTAGAAAAAATATTAGAAGAAATTGGAGAATTAAAGGCACTTGTTGAAAAACAAATCAAAGCTTGCCAGAGGTAGGAATAAGGGAGGAGACAAAACTCTCCAACTTTTCTATGCGTTGTTTTAACTCTATGTTTTGTTCCTGCAATATCCCCTCTTTTTGCCTTTGAGTTTCTTCAAATCTTAAGGCGGTTTCCTTGTCTAATATCATGCCACAGGTGGTGCATCTTGTAGTTCCAAAAGGATTTTTATTGCTACACCTTGGGCAATCAACGACTTGCATCAAGCCAGTGTTTTTTGAAACAGACTTTATACCGTGCAACTCCAAAACTGCATCTTCTAAATCTCTAGCAGAAAAATGCACATATCGTCTTGTCATCTTACTGCCATATTTCCAACCCGCAAACTGCTCCAAACGGCACTCGGTAAATACTTTAGCCATAGCGGTCAAAGAACTATGACGATACAAATACGGCCAAACCGTCCTCTTCAAACCAGCCCGCTTAGCCAAACGCTGAATTATATCGCGAAAACGCATGTAGCTCAACTGTTTACCCACACAATTATGAGCAAGTGAACACCACAAAGACGAAGACGGCTCATCACCAAAAGGATGATCCTCTAACCACTCAAGCAAGGGCTTGCAAGCAACAACCAAAGGAATCCGCTTAATACCCGTCTTACCATTTGCAGTGATAAGGCAATAATTATCCTTAAACGCTACACTACCTACAGTCATGGTTAAAAGCTCACCAGGTCGCAAAGCCGCTTCAAAAAGCACATACACCATAGCCCTATCACGCTTATTTTGGGTGGCTCGAATAATTGCCGCAAAATCCTCAGAGGTCAAAAGGGTTTCAGGGGTTACGCGGGGGTTTTTTTCTTTTATTGCTAAACTTATCCAGCTTACCTCAGAGGGCAAAGGTGTGCCTTTAGCGCAACTGCCCTCTTTGGCGTATTGAACAAGTTTTCGTAGCAAAAGTTTGTTGTCGCTTTTAGTGGAGGCTTTGTTTGGTCGGCTATTTATCGCCGCTACTATGTGTTCAGCATCCGTTTTCGTTAACGCTTTAAGATCTACATCAATAAGAGGCAGTAATACAGGTAGGTGGGCGGCGTATTTTGCTACTCTGCCCACTGACAACCCAAGGGCACTTAAGTGGTCTAAAAACTGCAAACTTAGCTCGCTATTGCGTAAAGGCTTAATGTTTTGGCGGTTTCGCTCAAGAACCCGCTCATAGTCATGGATAACAGGGTTAGTTTTTGTTATTGTCATGTTCTTAATGGTTTTGGAACCTTTTAAAACCGAAACAGGAGGAAACGCATTACACGCAACACCAAAGAGCTGGGGATGAGAAATGCATCAACAGACCACAGAGAAATCATCCACTCAACCCCTTTTTCCCCTAAACAACATAACAAACACCAACTTTTAATTCAAAACTCAGCAAAAATGCACCCGAGGTTCATTGATCAAATGCACATACAACCTTTGGATAAGCGCTTGCCAAGAACTAAATACGCACGAAATTTCTAAAAATATAGGCATAATTATTCAGCTAAAACCAATATTGAACCGTATTTTTGCTGAAAAACAAGAGATAATTATCGAGTAAATCTCAGCTATTACAGAGCCTTTCGAGTTTTCTTCTGCTGTTAATCCAGCTTGCCGCAGTATGGACTTAAGGTTCCTTTCTTGATTTCGGGGTGGATCGGAACAATTACAATGTTTATGCCCGAAAATGTTTTCTTTTTTAATCGGACATGGCTTCCTTTTTGTCCCACTACTTGAAACCCAGCCTTACTAAGTGCCTTGATTATTTTACTGCCTGACAGAGGTTCCCGCTTGGGCATGTGTTTGAACACTCAAAGTGGTAAGAATGGCAGATCGGTCAGTTGGAATTTTTGCATCTTCATCTTCAAGATAGAGCTCAATTGCCTCCCGCAGATTTCCCAAAGCATCCTCAACATTTTTGCCTTGGCTAGCTATATATCCAGTTCTGGAGACCACGCAATCTGCAATCGGCCTTCCTTCCACAACACTGCCGAAAAAGTTATACTCTCAGTCAATGTTAAACCCAAAAGTAGTGCTACTTAAAACCTAAAATAGTTTGTGCCCTTACGAAGGTTTTAGAAACTCCCAATAAGACCGGACATGAAGAAGAGATGCAGGTACAACAATAAAGAGCCGGGATGAGAAATGCATCAACAGACCACAGAGAAATCATCCACTCAACCCCTTTTTCCCCTAAACAACATAAACGCACCCTTACCAATTACCGACATCTAGCCAATAATAATAGCACATACCACCGATTTGCCCCAGTTAGCACCATTGTATTCACGAGCTTTCTAACAACCAAAATCTTCAAACAACATAGAAAAATTGCGATTCTCTTCTGAAGCGTTTAGAGATAGGCTTTATCGTGATGTGTGTACTGCACTATTTGAACCGTTGGTGGATTTTCGGTTACACGATATATGAGAACAAAAGAACCAATGTGTGTTCTGCGAAAACCGTCTAAGGGGTGTTTTAATGGTTTAAATTGATACGGATCAGATAAAATCTGCTGTATCTTCTTGTTTATAGCCTCTAATTGAGATCTGTCTTTTTTTAAAAGTTTGTGAAAGGTTTTAGAAACTTGTTCTTCAATCTCAAGGCTATACAAGCAACAGTCACTTTAGCCCATATTCTTCTTCGAAATCTTTAACCTTAACAAACTTGCCTCGCTTAATTGTCTCTCCGATTTCTGCTACAAACTCAGGTCTTAGCTGAGGCTCAAGCTCCGATTCTTCATAACGTTTGATAATAACGCTTAAAGCTTGGCTCTTATCCTTAAACCCATACTTTGCCTTAACTATATTAATTACTCTGTTTTCCTCTTCACCTAATTCTATGATGTTTTTTACCATTGAAACATCCTTCCAACTACAGACATAATACTACATAACACAAAATTATTTAAAGTAATCCACACAATTACGCTCAACCATACGATAATGAAAAGTGACATAAAAACTATGATTTATGAGTTAAATATCACTTGTCGATTTAATTCCAAAACGGTTAATTTACACCCAAACTGGACATAAGGAAGAGATGCAGGTACAACAATAAAGAGCAGGGGATGGGAAATGCATCAACAGACCACAGAGAAATCATCCACTCAACCCCTTTTTCCCCTAAACAACATCCAGCACCAGTTTATTAATTCAAAACTCAACAAAACACCAAGGCCAGCGTTACGTAAAACCAGCACTCTTCAATACACAAAACAATAACTAACCACACATAACACAAAACAGTTTATTTAGCCATAAATTTCATCATCTTGCCTCTTTTCTTATAACAGAGAAACAGTGTAATTAGCGTCATCAGTGTCAGCAACACAACTATGTTCACATCAAGAGCCGTTTCTTTATCTTATCATTTATCTTACCAATACCCAGTTCATTTGATGAGATAAATGCCGTCTCAAACGTAAATGTCACAGCAGTAAAACTCACGCAAACTCAAAAACTGTTTTCATATATCGGTAAAGTATAGTTAAATAACGTCAATTACCGATATATCAGCAGTTGTTTATGAAAAAACAGCTATACCCAATAGATCCCAAGGCGAACACCACGAAGAATAGAAGATCAATTCACGAACGCATAAACAGAACCCGTCGGGTGGAACAAACGGCAAACTCAAATTTGCCGCATAACTTTTCCATAAAGCCATAATCAACACAAAAGTTGTCAACAGATCAAGCCATTAGCCCTGAAAAAGATTAATAATAGGAAAGTAAAATATTCTTACAATGATGATTGCTATGACTGAAGAACTAGAAGTCACCATAATGAGCGAGAAAGGACAAGTAGTCATTCCCAAATCCATCCGCGAAGAACTAGAAATAAAACCAAAAACCAAATTGCTAGTCTACGGAAAAGGCGACACCATTATAATGAAAAAACTACAACTCCCAGACCTAAAAAAAGAATGGGAAGACATATTCAAACTAATGGACAAAAAAGAACTAAAACTATCCAATGCAGAAATACAAAAAGAAATCAAAGAAACCAGAAAGTAGACGATAAACGATGTTTCGAGTGGTGTTTGACACCAACGTTTTAGTTAGCGCCATAATATCTGACGGCAAATCAAGAGAACTCTTAAAGAAAGGCCTCTGTAAAGAATTCACTTTAGTTATCTCCGAGACGATTCTAAAAGAGTTTGACCTTGTTTTGCAAAGACCAAAATTCAAAACTACTGAAGAGGAACGCCATCGAATTATCTTAGCTTTGATGCAAACAGCTGAAATAGTGGACGTAGTTTCAAAATTTAAGCTTGTTAAAGAAGATCCTAAAGATGACATGATTATTGAGACGGCCTATGATGGAAAAGTAGACATTATTGTTTCCGGAGACAAACATCTACTGGCATTAAATAGTTTTAGAGGTATCAAAATAGTTACAGTTAAACAAATACTCACTAACTTTGAAAAAACCAATTAAAACCACTCGCCTTCTTAATAGCACCTACAGAAAGACCGAGCACTCAGGACAAGAGGAAGATTCGTAAAAGGATTAATTTGGAGCTGGGGATGGGAATTGAACCCATATAGAGCAGCTCTGCAGGCTACCGCCTAAGCCATTCGGCCACCCCAGCAGATGAGTCTAGGTGATGCACACATAAATATATTATTGGTTGGTCACAGGTTTTGTTATGGCAAGTCATCGTTTGGCACTTTTATCAAAGGGAAAACCCTGAGAAACACAAGCTACCTGATTGCCAGATGGTCAGATATAAAACGAAGGTATTGTGTTTAGGTCAAAAATATATCATACATGCGCTTGTCACAACATTTTTATCACGTAATTACAAGTAATATGACAATTATCTTAGGCGCGCAGACAGAATTTTATTGTGTCCATTAAAGCGTTTGAGAGTATTTAGAAAGAAAGGGAGAGAGAGGGATGATTTCAAATATAACAGGTCTAGTGTTGCTCTACTATGGTGTAGGTTTAGGTGCCGCCATAGTTTTAACGCTTGTGAATTATGTTGCTTTTGCCAAAAGAGGCAACTTTGTAGAAGAAAACATATTGTGGAGCCGAATTGATAAAAAGTATGGCATAAAAACCCGAACTTTTGTGAGTTTTGGCTCTATGGCAGGGCTTTTGACAGCCGCGCTTTTACTCACAGCCGCTAATGCAGGGTTTGCTGTGGTGCTTGGGACAATTGTGGGGTTTTTGCTGTTCAATGTTATGCTTGACTCTAACACGCTACGAAGCAATACAGCATGTAAATGTGATGTATGTGAACATGAAGCAAAGATAAGTGTGCACTGCTCTAGATGTGAATATAACAAAAAGGCAGGCATGAACCCGCTCAAGGACATAGTTTTTGCGCTAAAGACAATAAAAAATGAGCTAAAGTAAGAATATTACTTTAGGTTCTTGACGGTTTCATTAGCCCGCTCAAGTTCTTGTTTTTTATTGTTTTGGTAGGTTTGGACATTAGCAAGCAGGGTGGGGTCGTTTAGTGCTAGAATTTTTGCGGTTGCAATGGCGGCGCCTTCGGGTTCGATGGTGACAACTAAGCCGATACCGCTTGGTACTCGAAGTGAAGAGTAGATGTCTGTGCCGCCGTATTTTTCGCTGTAGGGTGGAACAGCTATGACGGGGTGGGCAGTGTTGCCATCAATAAAGGCACTAAGGGCATTGGAGCGGCCTGCAACGGTGAGGTAGACAACTTGTTGGTTTTCAAATTCTTTGAGAATTTCTAGCACCGTTAGAGGGGTTTTATGTGCGGATGCAACGCGGAATTCGTAGCTTACTCCTAAGAGTTTGAGGTATTTGGCGATTTCGCGTGAAAATTCGAGGTCCCGCTCAGAACCCATGATTATAATTGCCAGGCCAGTCATACGTATCACAAGGCAGATAACGTCGGTAGCTAATTAACGTTTAAAGTCAGAGCCATATTCTGCTCATCTCAACTTTGTGCCAGAGTTTTTGTGTGTTAGGGTTGTTGATAATTCCGTTGCTGTAGCAATACAGCCACATTGGCTTATCAGTTCGCTTTTTAAAACTATTGTGAGGTCAAGGGTGTGTCTCAGAAAAATTTGGAACTAACCAAAGCAGAAGAATGGCTCAGACAACTCGTTGACGAGTGGGCTATGGGTATTGCCATGAAAACCAGTGAGGTTAAAGTGGTGGCTGGCTGTGGTGAAATGAGTGCAAAAGAAGAACATATGGGGATAAACTGTGAAATCAATGGTCACATTGAAGGCTATGAAGACTTTTACCAAAATGACTTCTGGACAGTTGACTCAGCAGATGATACAATACATTTGCTGAGATCAAGTTCGGATGGGCAGATTCATGATCACAGGGGGCAATGGATTGATGATGCCACTTTGGAGTTGTATTGGCGGGGTACTTTTGAGGATCAAGAACAAGAAGAACAAATTACCGCCAAATGGGTAAATAGGAACCAGTTTGAAATCAAAGAAAACAACTACTCCAAAGGCAAGCTACTATTGACAACTGATTATGTTTTTAAGCGTAAGCAACTAGGTGAGTAAACTCTGCAGAATCTCAGTCAGCTTATCAACTGTTGTCTGCACTTTGGGGCTCAATTCATATCCGAAGTCCATGTTTGTGGGTTCAATGAGTAATAGTGATATTTGTACATCTGGAAGTAGTTTTGTGATGTATTCACAGAAAAGCCTTAGGGATAACCCATGTGATGAAAAAGTAGAGACTTCATCAATTGTTGTGGCCTTTACTAATTTGGTTTCGCCGGGTTGGATACCTATGAGGGCAACATCGATGAGCAGTATATGTGTGGGGTGGAACTGTTCAATATCTACCAAATAGTTTTCAGGAACTGTTTCACATTCTAGCACACAGACGTTACTTGAGACTTTGTTCTGTAGGTTCTCCGCAATTTTTAGGCCTGCGTAGTCGTCTCCTCGGATGGGATTGCCAATACCTGCAACAACCACTTTGTCCCTATCAGAGAACCAGTCTTTGAGTTGTTGCTCAATACCCTCAACCAATGTGTCCACCAATATGGATAAAGAGGAATCATAGAAAAGGGTTGTTAAGAGGTCTTTTTTGTCAGTGTGGGTGGTTTTCGTCTTGAGTCCCAGGCGTGATGGAGAACAGATCCGGGATGATGTAGAAGCATACGTGGGCCGGAGTAGCGCATAATGACTTTTGCTTTTTGGTTCATATCTGGACGGTAGCAGTGAATGACGCATTTGCCGCAGGTAGTTTTCTTTTCTTGGAAGGGGCATTTGTCGAGCCGTAGAAGAGCGTATTCGTGGAATTCTTTGCATTCAGCACACAGTTCGCCTTTGGTGTTGTGGTGGTTTTTGCAGTAGAGATCAACCATTTGGGTTATGGTTTGCTTTTCACGTTTCATGCGTTTATGTGTGGGGTTAGGAGGCTGAGGTTGCATAAACATCAAGCACAGATAATGCAGGTTTATTCAGATAAGGTTTAACCCTAAACTGTAAGGGATTCTCAAGTAAGCATATAGTCAACAAGGGTATATCAGCAGGGTTCTTTTCTAAACCGTCGAATTCGGCGGGTTTAAGGTGGTATTGTGCAATTCGTTCCATAAAACCAAAAACACGGGGTTATAAAACTATTAGCTGATTTGTTTTTGTGTAGTTGATGGGGTGAATTGTTGGATTATTTTTTCTGGGTTTATGCGGAGTTCGCCAAAGGCTAATTCTTGGGGTGTTAGGCCCATGGCTAAGCCTAGGAGTTGGGGGTAGTGTAGTATGGGGATGCGGTAGGTTTCGTCAAAGGTTTTTTCTACTCTGGGTTGATTTGTGTCATACATTGTGTGACAGGAAGGGCATATCGTGATTAGCGCTTGGGCACCAACGTTTTTTATGTGGTTGAGCTTATCGCGTGCGAGTTGGAGGGCGATTTTTTCGCTTATACCGGCGCTGGGTAGGCCGCAACATTGGGTTTTATCAGTGTAGTCGAGGCATTCAGCTCCGGTGGCTTCGATGAGGGTTTTTAGGGTTTGGGGGTCTTCGGGGTCGTCGAAGGTTATGATTTTTTTGGGTCGCAGGATATGGCAGCCGTTGTGTTCGGCGACTTTGAGGTTTGTGAGTGGATGGGTTATGGTGGTTTTGATGTTTTCTATGCCTATGTCTTCTTTGAGGAACTGGAGCAGGTGTTTGGTTTCGATGGTTCCATTGTAGGTGAGGTCTGTTGCTTTGAGGTGTTGGTTGATTTTGTCTTTTTGTTGGGGGTCTGTTTTTAGGGTTTTGTTGACTTTTTTGAGGGTGCTGGCACATCCGGGGCATAGGGTGAGGATGTTTAAGCCCTGCTGTTCAGCTAGGGCGAGGTTTTTTGCTGCCAAGATCAGCATGGCTTGGTGGTTGATAGAGTCGAGGGGTAGGCCGCAACAGTTGAATTCGGGCATCTCTATTAGTTCTACGTTGAGTTTTGTGAGGATTTTTCTGGCGCTGATTTCATAAGAGATACCGCGGGAGGGTATGGCGCAACCCAAAAAGAAGAGACATTTACTGGGAGTCATTTTTGTTGTCTCCTTGAGGGTTTGGTATTGCTTGGAGGTGATCAAAAAACGGGATGCCGCTAAGTATTTTTTTTATTGTTTCGGGGTTAGTTTTTGGTAGCGGGGGTAGGCCATAGGTTTCGCGTTTTTTGATTCTTGATTCGGGAACTTTGGATATATATCCGGTTTCGAGTAGGGTTTGGGTTTGGTCGCGAAGTCCCTGTGGAATATAGCCCTTCTCAATAGCTAGGTTGCGAAATACTCGTATGATGCTGTCGACTTCGACATTTTGTGGACAGCGATCTGTGCAGGTAAAACAGGCGGAGCAAAGCCAGAGTGTGTCGCTGTTTAATACGCGGTCTCTTAGGCCCAGCTGTGCTAGGCGGATAAGGGTTCGGGGGCGGTAGCTGTCACTAAATCTGGCGATTGGACAATCAGAGGTACAAGTACCGCATTGGAAACAGAGAAGGAGTTTTTCTGCCCCGGGAATTTTTTCAAGTTCATACTTGAAAGTTGGGTCGATTTCAGAAGCTTTGATGGGCTGCTCTTTGCCCTGATTAAATGTTGATACCTCAGTCATAACGGTGATTTCGCCTAATTTGGATAGCACCGCGATGTGCTAATTTTTTTATGCCGCTACCGAATAGATAAAGTTTGAGCATTGACCAAACACATTTGTCCATCAGACTCAGTGTATGGAAACAAAACAATAGAATCATTAGGCAGTTTTGTTTGTCTGTTGTTGGTAATTTGAGGTTGTTTGTTAATCGCATAGGCATGCGTAGTCGCATTCGCGGCAGTTCCAGGCGTCTTTTTTGGGGTCAAATACGGCTGAGTTGATTTTTTTAGACATATCTTGGATTTCGGTTTGGATGTTCTCGATGGCTTGTTTTTCGGGGGTAAAAAAGACTTGTTTGTTAGGTCGCAAGAACCAATCGCCGACTTTTAGCTGGCTTTCACTGCCATATATTTCTTTGACTGCAAGTGCGTAGACTAATAGTTGCATGTCTTTTTTGAGTTCATTTAGTGATGATGCGGTTTTGCTTGTTTTGTAGTCTATAACTGTGTAGCCTGTTTCGTCTTTGTCGATGCGGTCGATTCTTCCTCTGATGCGTACGTTTCCCACGGCAGTTTCAAACCATCGTTCGATATCTAAGATTTCGGTTTTGTTTTTGCTTTGTTCTTCAAGAAAGATCTTCAAGATGGATTTTGCTTCGGCATAGTCTCTTTTTTCATCAAGTTCGCTTAGGTAGCTTTTTGAGCTCCAAAACTTGGCCAGCAACTCTTCAGCTATTGTTTCATTAACGGGTTGTTTTTCTTTTTGTAGTCGGGTTAGTTGTTCTGCGATGTTGTGTATGGTTGTTCCGAATTCAAAGTAGTAGCGGGGTTTTTCTGGGATTTTCATTACATGGCGGTAGTGGTATTGTCGGGGGCATTTTTGGTAGCTGACAAATTGGGAGACACTAAAAACGTGGTCTGAGAGAACCGTTAGAGGTTTTTGGGTTACTTGTTCAATTGAGGTGTAGTTTGGTTCTTTGATTTTTTTGATTATATCGGTTTGTATGTCTATGGTTTTGTTGGTTACTTTAGCGAAGAGAAGAACAGTTTCTATTGCTTCATTGAATTGTCCGGTTGTTAGGTTTGCTATGACTTGTTGGAGCAAGGTGGTTTTTGTTTGGTTTTCGGTGTTTGTTGATTCGAGGGGTATTTCTTGGGGGTTTATTTGTTGGAAGGTTAGGTCGGGGTTTTGTTGATAGTTGATTTCTTGGAGAAATCGGGAGGGTTTGGAGTCGGTTTTGTTTTCTCCGTGGCGATTAGCGTAGGTTATGATTAGTTTTTCTTTGGCGCGGGTTATGGCTACATAGAATAGGCGTCGTTCTTCTTGGATGTGGAGTTCTTTGTCGTCATGGTTGGAGGGGATGCCTTTTAGGAGTTTTTGGGGGATGGCGAATTTGTCTTTTTGATAGGTGGTGGGTATTTTTCGTTCGTTGACATCGGGGATGATAACAACGGGGTATTGCATGCCTTTTACGCCATGGATTGTGGATATGATGATGGTTTGTTCGCTGTTGTTTTTTTCTTCGATTTCAAAGTTTGAGGCATATGTGAGGTAGTCTGTGAAGTCGTCAATGTCGCTATCGGGGTATATGCTGTTGAATTCTTCGGCAAATGCATAGAATTGGTTTAACAGTTGGAGGTTGTGGTTATTTTTGAGGGCTAGCTCGTATTTGTAGAATTCGCGTTCAAAAAGAATGGTATGCACAAGATCTAGGGGGCGTAGTCTATTTTTTTTGTTTAGTATATCAGATAGGGCTTGTTTGACTATGGGGAATTTGAGTTTGTCTACGGCTATTTTGTTTAGGTGATCAAAGGTCTCATAGAGGGAGAGGCCGGTTTGTTTTGCGTAACTGGTAAATTTGCATATATCGACTTGTTTTATGCCATAGTTGGGTCGGTTTAGGATTCTAACGATTTCAACGTTGCTTTCTAGGGGATTGCTGAGGACTTTTAGAAATGCGGTGATGTCTTTTATTATGGGTTCTTGGAAGAAGCCGGTTTCGCCAATAAAGTTGAATGGTAGGGCGTGTTTTCTAAAGGTGTTAATTATGGGTTCGGCGCTTGCTCTTCGTCTACATAGAATAGCGATATCTTGGGGTGGATGGGTCTTTAGGAGTTCTTTTGTTACTTCAACAATATAGTTTGCTTGTGAGGCGTCATTGGGGGTTTCGATGATATCTATTTGGTCGCCGTTGGGATTGTTTGTAAAGAGCTGTTTTAGGGTTCTCTCGGGACTGTTTTCTATTAAGGCGTTGGCTGTGGTGACTATTTTTTTGGTGCTACGATAGTTGTGTTCTAGGGCTTTTTCGACAAAGTTTGGGAACGTTTTTTTGAATTCGGCTATATTTGTGAGATGCGCCCCTCGGAAGCGGTAAATACTTTGATCATCATCGCCAACAACGGTAATGTGGCCATGTTTTTTTGCAATCAAATTGACTATTTGAAGTTGGATATAGTTGGTGTCTTGGAATTCATCAACGATTACAAATTGAAATTTCTCTTGATAGCTCTGCAGAACTAGAGGTTTGCTCTTTAGCAGATTGTGCACTATACAAAGCATATCTCCAAAATCTAGGAGATTATTTTGGAGCTTGTAGGCCTCATAGGCCTGATAAATCTTGAGAATATCTTGAAGATTGTTTAGATCCTCCTGCACCTCCTCATCAAGTGTGAGTAGTTTTTGTTCTTGGAGGTATTGCTGCAGGTCTTGAGGGGTTACAAATTCGTCTTTGCATCGGGATATGAATTTTTTCATCTCCTCAGCTAAGGTGTAGGGTTTGTGGTTGAACTCCAGATGCTCAAGACCAAAACTGTTAATGTTTTTAGCTAAATAGACTAACTGTGCTGTTTCAGTAATGACTTTAAAATTAGCATTTAGTTTAGTGTTGAGAATATTATCCTGTATAACTTGATTACAAAAAGAATGAAACGTTGATATGTTGAGATCTGCAGGATTTTTCATCAACTCTGTTACGCGTACTTTGAGTTCTTCAGCTGCTTTTTGATTAAAAGTTAAAGCCAATATATTCTCTGGCGGCACACCTTTTGCAATCAAATACGCTATTTTACTTGCTACAGTCAAGGTTTTCCCTGAACCCGCACCCGCAATTATAAGAAGCGGACGATCAATCTCTTTTACAGCTTCACTTTGCTGAGAATTTAGACGGTTAAAAATCTCTAGAACAGAATTTTGCAACTCAGAACTTGACTGCGACATACAAAAAGGATAACCTAGTATACTTTTAACCATTCCCATCAATAAAACTTGCAAGACCCAACAAGACAACTAATTTAGATATCTCTCGAGTATGCGGAAGGCTTTTTGCTTGTAGTGTGGATTTGAGAGATAATGCCACACTCCGCTTTAGTCCCCATAAATCATCTTGTAGAGGAACCATACGCATCGGTTGTATGTTATCCCCGAGCAACGCCTGAGGAGATGCAGCCCCGTATGGAAGAATTAAAAATGTTGGGTGTGGAAGCGGTAGAATTTTCAGGTAAATCCTCCGCCTTTACCTTATCGGTTCTGGGTAAGGGTTATGTGGGTATTGTTATAGTGGCGCATGCGCAGGGTAAAAAATTGGCTCTAAAGATGCAACGCGTGGACTCTGAGCGCGAGAGCTTAGAACATGAAGCAGAATTACTTGTCAAGGCCAACACTGTTGGGGCAGGTCCACAGTTTGTAGCAACAACCAAGCATTTTCTTTTGATGGAACTCATTGATGGTTACTTGTTAGAGGAGTGGCTAACAACAACTCATAGAAGCAAGTCCGCGGTGCAGACCATTGTAAAAGAGATCTTAGAGCAATGCTGGCGTCTGGATGAAATTGGTTTGGATCATGGTGAGCTTAGCAAAGCACCTAAACATCTTTTGGTCAACAAAACCAATACCCCATTTATCGTTGATTTTGAAACGGCCAGCACTCAGCGTAATGCATCCAATGTTACCTCAGTTTGCCAGTTTCTGTTTCAAGGTCAAAGTGAAGTCTGCAAAACAATCGCAAGCATCATTGGGAAGAGAGACAAACCAGAATTACTGGAGGCATTGCGCAATTATAGAAAAAACAGAAACCGACAAAGCTTTGAAACCTTACTCAAACATTGCCTCACCAACCAACAACTGTAACATTAATAGGTGTCAAGGTAGGCTACAAAGCGGTGTAGAGGGTTTTTGTTAAATGATTTTTCGGCGTCTAAAATAAACCAGCAACCCTACCACAACTATAGGGAACAGCAAAATAGCCGCTACCAACAACCCAAAATATAAAGTGAAAAAATCAAAAAACGAAGCCGGCGGGGGAGAATCCCAATAGTAAATGTTGTTGTATCGGTTTTCTATGGGGTAGGCAGGATCATCAAAAACTATGTCGAGTTTTAAACCGTATTGGTTGAGGCGGGTTTGCATTTGGTTTCGGATTTGTTGGGTAGTGCTATTGGTGTCCCATATACCCCAAAGACAGTCAGAGGTCTTGCCCCAGTCATAGCTACCCCTGTTATGCATGCCCCAGCCATAGTTTTGAGGTAACACTAAAACTGCTTCTACTTTGATATCGCCATGGGTAACTTGGGAGTTTTGAACTACCTCAATCCAAAAGCGTTCCAGAGCTTGGAAATGTTCCTCTTGGAGGGTATTTGGATTTTCTGGGTTATAGGAGTAGGCGTTAAAAACTACCACATATTCCGCCCCAGCCTCATAGGAATCGCGCATTTGCTCAAACATTTCTTGACCATCAGCAAGATCGGACGAATCATAGGATTTTGAAGTAAGAAAGGTACCCCAACTTTTACCGTATAGATTTGCGGCACCTCTCACTAAGCTGATTTCTTGTGCTACTTTGTCGTTTTTGCCTAATTTGGCAAGTACAAAATCGTAACCGCTTTGATAATCCCACCAGTAAAGACTGGAATCAGCGGTAAAAATTAAAATTGACTTCTCTAGCTGCATTTTGTTTAAACGATAACGGTCTTCCATGGCAGCCTTGTTCTTGTTTACAAATACCTTAGCGGCATCATCGTTGTTTTTGACAGGATTTTGTTCTACGACCTGTTCATAGGTTGGTATTTGTGAGGAATATGTTGTGATATTTTCAGGTGTGTAAAAATTGTTATTTTCCCAGTCTGATAAGGTGATTGTTCCGTCAGGATAATAAGTAATTAAGCGACCCCTTTCTAAAACCGTGATCTCACCATCAGGAAAAAACTCATAGTTAATTCCATCAACATCAAGCTGAATTTTTCCAGAGGAATCCTTTATGAGATGATATTGAAATCTAAGTCCAAATTCACCGCGGGTAAGTATCCGTTCCAAAACGACCGTAGAATCAATCATTTTTCTGCCAGGTTCGTCATCGTAGTATATTCCAATAAACTGCTCGCCCCACCGTTCTTTTGCAACATTAAGCCACATAGCTAATTCAGCAGTATTACCTACATCAAGATAAACACCACAAAAAGCGGCACAATACAAACCAGAAGTCATAGCATAATTACATATTTCATTCACAGCGGAAATATTCCACTGTAAATACTCTGATTGTAAAACAAAAAAATTGGTATATTCTTTTACAGTATCAATAAGCTCTTTTGCTTCTTGAACTGATTCACCGCCATATGTAACACCGACATAGAAAGGCTGAAGGTTATCTGAGGTATTTTCAGCTGACGAGACATCGCCCATAACAGTAACAGATGAAAGAAGTATCATCATAATAAGGAGCACAATAGTTACAAGTATTACGGTATGTTTCATCCAACCACAAACTTATTGCTACTTGTTAGAAAATAGAACATAGCACTTCTTATCTTTATCCCCATAACCAAACAGAGACTTTAGGGCATACTAAAATTTGGAAAGACAAAAAGATTATTTGAGTATCTAAAGAAGAAGGGGTGTTATTAATTTCTTCTTCGTCTAACATAGATCAATAAAACACCAGACGATATAGAAAGAAACAAAATAGCAACTACCAGCCAGACATAGGGAAAAGTAGAGTGCACATAGGTGATGTTGTTATATCGGCCTGCCGCGGGATAGTCAGGATCATCATAGACTATGTCAAGTTTTAACCCATACTGATTCAGCTGAGTTTGCACTTGATTCCAGATCTGCCGACACGTATCGTTTGCTGGCCATAGTCCCCAGATTGTGTCTTGGGGGTTGCGCATGCCCCAGCCAAAGTTTTTGGGTAATACTAGGGCGGCTTCGGCTTTTATGCTGTCATGGGTGACGTCTGGGTTTTGGACCACCTCTGTCCAGAAGCGCTCCAGCGCCTGAAAGTGTTCCTCTTGAAGAGTATCAGGATTTTTTGGATCTTCTGAGTAGTTAAAAATTACTACATACTTTGCTCCGGCTTCATAGGAGGTTTTCATTTGTTCAAACATCTCTTGACCATCAGCAAGAAAGGGCGGATGAGTGTATTTCCAAGTAAGGATTGTACCCCAGCTTTTACCTTGCAAATTTGCAGCTCCTCTGACTAAGGCGATTTCTTGCTCAAGAGTGTTGTTCCAGCCTAACTCAGCAAGCACAAAATCGTAGCCGCTTCGAAAATCCCACCAATACAATCCATAATCAGCTGTAAAGATAGTTGCAGATTGGTTTTTTAGAGGCTGTAAATAGCTTGCGGTGTAGGTTTCAAAGGCCTGAGCTACCACATCATTCCCGAGGGGGTGTCTATTTAAAACTGTACTCAAAGGTTCTACCTGCGCAATCCGCGCACTACCATTTATCTTTGTGTATAACAGGTACTCTTGACTTTCCCAATCCCGCTCCCAAATTGTGATATCCTTATTAGAACAATACGTGACCTCTCTCTCGATGGTATATGGGGTGAAATCGCTTTTAGTTCCGTTGGGATACTCAATATGTGGTTTTTCGCGCCAAGGTGCATTTGATATAATTTCGTATGAATTATCTTGATGATTAATGTATAGTGTGCCATTTCTTGATTTATCTGGAAATGTGGTAGTCACTTTTACTGTACCGTTAGGACAATAATTAGTTACATAGCTACTGCCATAACCATCTATACTATATTCACTTATTATGATGTTACCCGTGTTTCGTTTTGCTAGGTAGGTGTTGTTTTTGATTGTCAAGTATGCATCAGTGGCATCGAGTATTTTTCCGCCCGGTTCATCAAAGAAATACATACCTGTGAAGTGGTTGCCCCAGCGTTGTTGTGCGGTCTTGGCAAAGTTTTGATAAGCAGTCATGCTACTAGAGGTGCCAAAGTATGGAGCAAAGTTGAGGCCGGCAGCGATTGCATAGTCTCCGATTTCTTCTATTGCTGTGGTGTTTTGTTGCAGGTTTCCTGAGGCTAGGATAAAGAGGTTGGTGCAGTCTTTGACTTTATCTATTAGAAGCTTTGCACCCTCAACTGTAGCTCCACCATAGGTCACACCAACATAAAATGATGCAGTATCAGGGTGATTTTCAGCTAACGAAACGTTTGCTATAGTAGTGACTAAGAAAATTGTTAGTATCAGCCATACGATGAGTTTTATTGCGATTTTCATGTTTTTCCCAGCACGTTTAGGGCTAAAGGGGTTATTAATTCTCTTTACAGAACACTTTTGTTCTAAAGCAGAACACCATATTGACTTGGGCACAGCATTTTGAGACAGAAAGGGGTCCGATTAGGGGTTAGTTAAAAAGCGTCACTGTACACTGCACAAAGTATAGGAAAACAGAAACAAACAAAGTATCGCTTAAACGGAACCTGGCCAACACTATAGTGTTAAATAGATAAAAATATCAAAAAAGAAAGTTATTCAGCCTACAATGTAGGGGTGATGGGGTTTGTTGTTTGGTTTTTTCGCCGTCTAATGTATAGATCAGTAAAACACCAACAACTATAGGGAGCAACAAAATGGCGGCTATTAGCCATACATAGGGGAAGGGTGGGTTTACATAGTAGATGTTGTTATATCGGCCAGCTACGGGGTAGTCGGAGTCGTCATAGACTATGTCGAGTTTTAAACCGTACTTGTCTAGCTGGGTGTGTACTTGGTTCCAGATTTGTGGAGAATTGTTGTCTGTTTCCCAGATACCCCAGATGCAATCGGTTGGGTTACGCATGCCCCAGCCATAGTTTGGGGGTAGTACTAGAACGGCTTCGGCTTTTATGCCGCCATGAGTTACCTCTGGGTTTTGAACTACCTCCAGCCAAAAACGCTCCAGCGCCTGATAGTGTTCGTCTTGGAGGATGTTTGGGTTTTGGGGGTCTTCGGAGTAGTTAAAAACTATGACGTATTTGGCTCCTGTTTCGTAGGAGGTTTTCATTTGTTCAAACATTTCTTGGCCGTCAGCGAGAAACGGTGTGTGGGTGTATTTCCAGGTGATGATGGTACCCCAGTTTTTGTTTTGGAGGTTTGCTGCGCCTCTGACTAGGGCGATTTCTTGCTCAAGAGTGTTGTTCCAGCCTATTTGGGCAAGAACTAAATCATATCCTCCGCGGAAATCCCACCAATACAGCCCATAATCCGAGGTAAACAGAGGTATGGTGCTGTTTTCTAAGGGTGAAAGTCGTCTTGCGAGTTCATTTTCAAATACTTGTGCGGCCACATTATGGGTCTTGATGGGGTTCCTCTCTAAAACTGCACTCAGCGGTTCCACTTCAGCAATGCGTTTGCTGCCATTCACTGCTGTATAGAACATATCATAGTGATTTTCCTCATCGATATGTTCCCAAACAGTGATATCCCCATCAGGATAATATGTTATTTCAGTATTGAACCAGTATGGCCTGAACCAAGTTTTGGTTCCATTTGGGTACTCTATGAAGCTTTCTTCTTGCCAGGGGACATCGAGTATAGTTTTGGATGATCCGTCCGGATAATCAACATCTAATCGACCAGTCTTTGATTCATATAGGTCATTAAAAGTTACTTTTACGATACCGTTAGAATAATAATCAGATACATTGCTAGCAGATATCATATGTTTACGTAAACTAATACCGCCAATCTCTAGTTTTGTTACGGACTGATCCCCGCCGCTTTCATCTGGGAACCATACAGTGTCATCAAGCATTTTTCCACCGGGTTCATCATAGAAATATATCCCTATGAAACTGCTACCCCAGCGTTGTTGCGCAGTGTCAACCCATCCGTGAGGAACAATGGAGAAGTATGGACCAAAGGATGTTGCAAAATTAAGGCCAGAAACGATTGCATAGTCGCCAATTTCTTCCACGGCTGTAATGTTATATATCAGTCCTCCAGAGGATAGGATAAAGAGATTAGTGGAGTCTTTGACTTTGTCGATTAGTTGTTTTGCGCCCTCGACGGTATCTCCACCATAGGTTACACCGACATAGAAGGAGTTATTATCGGCATCAGTTTCAGCTAACGATACATTTGCTATAATAGCAACTGAAAGAACAGTTAGCAACAATATTGAGCAGATAATAATTTTAGATACCCTTTTCATGCTTTTCCCTGATGCATTTAGCCTAAAGCAACTATTAGCTCTGTTTACGGAACAACCCTGTTCCAAAGCGGAACACGAGTGATCGAGTTATTTGGGCTTTAAAAACACGAGTTTTATGACGACAGAGAGAGTAAAAAGAAAAGTTGTTGAATTAGTATGTTAGGCAACTATTTCGTGGAGGCGTTTTTGTTTTGTTGCTTCTTTGAGTTCTAGGGCTATGCGTCTGCCCATGTACATGTTTTCGCCGTAGCGTAGATAGGCGTAGGGTGAGGTTCCGATGCCGACGTTTGTTCCAGCTACGATGCGGGCACTGATTTCAAAAGTGTAGATTTTAAGATCATCAGTGATGACAGTTTCGAGGCAGAAAGGCCCAATGATGCCAGGTGGTGCTAGTTCTGCAGCTTTTTTGTGGACATTTTCACCCATTTGCAATACTTCAGGCAGAAGGGATTCTCGGAGGACTACGGGAAAGTTTCCTACGACAGTGTAGGTTGGAGCGATGTTGATGTCAAGTTGTTCTTGGGCGGGAATTTTTCCGATGCTATCTACGGCGGATTCGTAGCGGCGGTCCATGGCTAGGAGTTCTACGTCATTGTTTAGGATGCTGCTAAAGTAGCTGGGGTAGATGTTGACGCCTAGGGCATATTCTTGGAGGTGTACGTGTTCGAGGTCTTCTTTGGTTAGCAGGCCTCGTTTTAGCATTTCGTTGGCTTTTTTGTAGAAACCGTTTGGGGAGTTGGCTAGGAAGTATCCTCGGCCGCCTTTGGCGCCTTGGAGTTTGGCGATGGTGAGTCGGTCGATGTCATCAGGTGAGTTAAAGGTTGCTGGCAAGCGTAGGCCGGCTTGTTTTAGCCATTCTTCTTGGCGTTTGCGGTTGGCTTCCCAGTGGAGCAGTTGACGGTTTCCCATAAGGGGCACCTCTAAATTGTTGGTTAGTTGTTCGGTGCTAAGATAGGCGGTAAAGGAGCCGTGTGGAATTAAAATGACATTTAGTTTTCGGAGGCGCTCCTGTAGGTTGGGGTTGAGCAGTTCAGTGAAGTCTTTTACGGTGATTAGTTCATCGACTATGGGATATTTTTGGTAGATGATAGCGTCTTTTTCTTTGCAAATGCATACGGTTCGGAAGCCTTCTTCTTTGGCGCCTTTAAAGATGTTTAAAGAGCTGTGAGAGCCAAGGGTGCCTATGGCGAGTTTTGTGGGGTCGTATTTTTCTATGATTTTCCCTATGGCTACGCTGTCGATCATTAGGTTACCACTTCTGAGAGGCGGTGTTTTCTTATTGCACGTTTGATTTCCATGGCTACACGTTTGCCGGGGCCGACTTCTACGCCGTATTTGTATTTCATGTAGGGTGAGGTAGGTTCTACACAGGGACAACCAGGAACACGGGGACTCACATCAAATACGCGGAATTGGAGGTCTTTTGTAACTGCACCTTGTAATGCAAATAAACCGATCATGCCGGGGGGGAATTCTTTGTAGCAGATATTGACCCAGCGTTCTGCGGCTTCAAAGATTTTTTCAAGTTGACTCTCGCGCATGGTTGCGCCTTGGTGTCCGATTTCGATGTTTTGGGAGGCTATGTTTAGTTCTAGTTGTTCTCTTGCCGGCAGATCCAAAATGCCATCAAGATCGGTTTGGATGCGGCGGTCAAAGCCTAAAAGATCAATATCATCGTTTAGGGGGGAGTAGAAATAGTTGGCGTTAAATTTTGCGCCAAGAACATATTCTTCGATAACGGCTTCTTTTAGTGCTTCAGGAGTGATTATGCCGGCTTTGATGCGTTTTTCGGCTTCTTGTTGGTATTCTTGTGGGCTTGAGGCATAGAAAAATGCGCGCTCGATAGTTCTGTTTTTTTCCGCGACTTTGATGATGACGGGGCGGTCGATGTCGTTTGGTGATTGGAAGGCTTGGGGGAGTTGGATGCCGGCTTGTTTTAGGAGCCAGAGTTGGTTTTTAGGGGCGGTGCGTTCTTCGGTTTTTAGGAGGTAACGGTTACCCATTAGGGGTACGGTGAATTTTGTTTCTATGGCTTCATAGCCTGTGTATACGCTAAAGGAGCGGTTGGGAACAAAGACGGTGTTTAGTTCTTGGAGTTCGTCTATTGTTTGAGGTTGGGTTATGTCTTGGAATTGGTCTAGAAAGATGAATTTGTCAAAGATGTTTCGGTAGTAGCGGGCGTAGGTTTTTTCTCGTCCGCTTTGGCATACGACTACGGTTTCAAAGCCTTCTTGTTTTGCGCCTGAGGCGATTTCTAGGGCTGAGTGGCTGCCCAAGACGCCGATGCGGATTTCGTTTGGGTCGTAGTCCATTAGTACCTGTTTGATTTTATCTTGCATGTTCATGCTTTTTCACTCATATCCTTTGTGTAATTCAATTATGGGCAGGCTTGAGGAGCTAAGGGGTTAGTCTTAGCTTGTTAGTGACCGCCTATACATATGGTTGATTATTGTTTAAGTTTGGGGTTAGTGTAGGAGCGGCACATAGATCGTTGGTGTCGCGGTAGGTTTTGGATACTTGATCCGGTTGCCCATCGCATTACAGGTTTGATTATTTGGGTTTTGTCTTATATCCCTTTATCCATAAAAGCAACAGGTTAACCAAAAATATTTAGTCCGTTGCGCGAGGGTATGTCGATTAAAATTAAGAGACGGAGATATCAGGTAATAGTTGATCTATTTTGTCATGAGTAGCTTTAAACTATCTTTAAGTTCACGAATAACAATAGTGTGGGTAGAAGGACAGGATGGGCAGTTATGAGTGGAAATATGAAAAAGCTTACTAGAGAGAATGGAGCTCCTGTAGCAGATCATAATAATGTAGGTACTGTTGGTCCGCGTGGGCCGATGGTTTTGCAGGATGTTTGGTTTTTAGAAAAGTTGGCGCATTTTGATCGTGAAGTTATTCCTGAGAGACGGATGCATGCTAAGGGTAGTGGTGCTTTTGGCAAGTTTACGGTTACAGGTGATGTGACCAAATATACAAAGGCAAAAGTGTTTTCTGGAATCGGTAAAGATACTGAGGTTTTTGTGCGTTTCTCTACTGTAGCTGGAGAACGTGGTGCGGCGGATGCTGAGCGTGATATTCGGGGTTTTGCTATCAAGTTCTATACTGAGGAGGGGAACTGGGATTTGGTGGGTAATAATACGCCGGTGTTTTTTATTCGGGATCCGATTCATTTTCCTGATCTTAATCATGCCGTAAAACGGGATCCTAAAACCAATATGCGTTCGGCTCAAAATAATTGGGATTTCTGGACGATGCTGCCTGAGGCGTTGCATCAGGTTACAATTGTGATGTCTGATCGGGGCATACCGGATGGTTATAGGCATATGCATGGGTTTGGAAGTCATACGTATAGTTTGTTTAATGCTAAAAATGAGCGTGTGTGGGTAAAGTTCCATTTAAGGACCCAGCAGGGGATTAAAAATCTCTCTGATCAAGAAGCCGAAGCGATTATTGCAAAAGACAGAGAAAGTGCACAGCATGATTTGTTTTATGCCATAGAACAGGGGCATTATCCGCATTGGACAATGTATTTCCAAATTATGACCCAAGAGCAGGCTGAAAAACACGGGGATAATCCATTTGATATAACAAAGGTCTGGAGTCACAAAGAATATCCGCTAATTGAGGTGGGTATATTGGAACTTAATCGAAACCCTGAGAACTATTTTGCAGATGTCGAACAAGCCGCCTTTAATCCCTCTAATACTGTTCCAGGCATTGGGCTCTCTCCGGATAAATTGTTGCAGGGCAGGTTATTTTCCTACGGTGATGCCCAGCGCTACCGGTTAGGAGTGAACCATACGTCAATTCCTGTTAATGCCTCTAAATGTCCCAGGCATTCTTATCATAGAGATGGGTTAATGCGTGTTGATGGGAATTATGGTGCAACAAAAAGTTATCATCCCAACAGTTATGGAGAGTGGGAAGAGCAAAAAGAATATGCTGAGCCGCCTCTTACAGCCGAGGGCACTATTGATCATCATGATCCATACCTAAATGATGATTGTTTCTATCAACCCGGTGATCTATACCGCCTTATGAGCGAGGACAAACGAGCTATGCTAATCAAAAACACCACAGCAAACATTGCCTCTGTGACTGAGAATATCAAATATCGCCATGCCGCACACTGTTATCTTGCAGACCAAGAATACGGACTCCGTATTGCCCAAGCACTAGATTTGCAGTTTGATAGGGTAGTTAATCTATCCAAGATGAGCCGACAAGAAAGGCTCTATGCTACAAGTCAAGCGATATGGAAATAAACCAAAAGAAGAGAAATGCAGTAACAAATTTTGGGCTGGCTCTCACAGCTCATTTTTTTGTGAGCGGAGGTGCTTCAAAATTTGTGTATATTGGTGGTAGCCCGTGAGAGATTCGAACTCTCGTCGTCGGGTCCAAAGCCCGAAATGCTTGACCACTACACCAACGGGCTGCGTTGTTTTGATTATGTACGGCGTTATTTATTGTTAGAGGTTAAAGGGCGACTTTTCTCCTAATAAGCATATTGAAATTTGTTTGGGGTTTGGCTTGTTTGGCAGAGGTTTGGTTGGTTTGTGATCGTAGAAGCTATGGGATAGATAAGGGGGGTTGTTTTTTTGTTTGTTAGATTTTTACATTTTTTTACATTTTTTATGGGGCGCATTATGCTGATTTCGAAGTGAATGTGTGCAACAGGTTTAATAAACCACAAAGCTTAAATATATAAACAGTTCATCAGCTTAGTTTGCGCGAGCCGAATGTACTGTTTCTAGCCGAATTGGCCATAGTGACGGTTCTACGCATATCCAAGTGAGGTAGAATAAGTGAGCATAAAAAAAGAAGCACCGAAAACAACCCAACGACAGGCAGAAAAATGCCCCGAGTGTGGCGGCGCAAACCTGGTTCACGATTACGACACAGGAGAAACCGTCTGCGGCGACTGCGGCCTTGTCCTCTACGAACAAATGATGGACAAAGGACCAGAATGGCGCGCATTCACCCAAGAAGAAAAAGCGTCCAGAAGCCGCGTCGGTGTACCCACCTCTTACTCCGTCCACGACAAAGGCTTATCCACAGCCATCAGCCAAGTGGACCGCGATGCGTTTGGCAGAAAACTGCCCCTATCAACAAGACTCCAAATGTGGCGTCTTAGAAAATGGCAGATCCGAAGCCGAGTTCACTCATCCATCGACCGCAACCTCGCACAAGCCATGGCCGAACTAGACCGCCTCTCAGACAAAGTCTACATCCCACCACCGATCAAAGAAAAAGCCGCCGTTGTCTACCGAAAAGCCCTCGACAAAGGATTAGTCCGAGGACGCTCCATCGCTGCTATAGCCGCAGCCGCATTGTATGCAGCATGTCGTGGAAGCGGAACACCAAGAACATTGCGCGAAATCGCTGAAGCCAGCCTAGTTGACAAAAAAGATGTCGCTCGATGCTACAGATTGTTGCTCCGAGAACTCGAAGTTCACATGCCCATCGCAGATCCTCTGACCTATGTATCCAAGATCGCTGAAAAAACCGGCATATCAGGAAAAACCCAAGGTGCAGCAATCAACATCCTTCGGGAAGCCAGACGTAAACGTGCTGCTGCAGGAAAAGACCCCATGGGACTAGCCGCTGCTGCCCTCTACATCGCATGTCTCCAAAACAACGAAAAGAAAACCCAAAAAGACATAGCAGAAGCCGCCGGAGTAACCGAAGTTACCGTGCGAAACCGCTACAAGACACTCAAAAAACAGCTAAACCTCGAATTACCCGATTAAGAGCGCTTATCTATCAAGCGCACTCTACTTTTTTTCTTGGTCTATCTCAGTTTCTTCTTGATATATCTCAGAACCTTCTTCAGCTTTATCCAGCTCGGGAGCTTCTTCAAGTTCCATAACTATAATGCCTGTGTAGCCGCAGTTTTCGCAGTAGTACTGTTTAGGAGTCAGCCAAACAGCTAAACTACTGGCTAATTGAATTTTTGGACTACAACATCGGGGGCAAAAAATTGCGGTTGGCTTTCTGCGTTTTGTGTTTTTGAAGATCTCACGTAAGCTATCTGCCTTTTTCATCCGAGATGCACCAAATTAGCGGCTTGCGAGTTACTTACTGTAACTCGATGTTTTCCTGAGGGTATCCGATCTTTATCAGAAACTCTTTGACACGATCACGATGGTCACCTTGCAACATGATTTGCCCATTTTTATGGGTCCCGCCACAGGCGCAATAAGTTTTAAGCTTCTGGGCGACACTTTGAAGGTTCTGATTTTTATCATCCATTCCATCAATAATCGTGGTTGCTTTACCGAACTTTCGGGTTTCAAGACGTATACGTATACGTTGCTGCTCTTTCTCTATTTCGCCGCAAACGCACAGGTCTTTAGGTAATCCGCATGTTGAACAAACTTCGGCCATGACACTCAAAAGAGAAATTATCAACTGGTGTATATAAGAGTTTCAAACCTAACCAGATTTAACAGCTGATGCACCGCCCCTAGACCCCACAGTGTCTCTGTTTGGACAATAAAACATCAAAGGTACACCAAATAGGGGCAAGGTCAACATCCATAAATCCAAGTTATGCCCAAGAAACCAAGCATACCAGTTACTCCAAACATAGTCACCACCAAAAAATATCCAACCAAGATAGTTCCAAAGGAAAAAAAGGCCTAACAAGGTGATAATAACACCCACGCCCCGCAGATTAAGAGTCTGCCAACTTGAGGTAAGACCACGTTTCTTAGCGAAATAAACCGTAAAGAGAACTAATCCAATAAGACCAACCACCGTTATAATGAAGCTAAACATATTCTGGGGATAAGCAACAAGATAGCTAAGCCCATTAGTTCCAACGGTAAGCATCCAAGTTCCCATGTTGGTTAACCAGAAAACCACTATCAACAACACACCAGAAATCCACGCCCATCTAATAGCGTCAACAGCGGGCTTTTTGTAATCCAATTTTTTAGCTAAAACAATCAAAGCAGAGGGCAACACCATAGATTCCACAAATAAGGGGATAGTGGTCCAAGCAAGAGCACCCAATAAGCCTATGGTAGATGATCCGTAGAAAACTCCAGCAATGTAGCCCAAGGTAACAGCAGTGGGTATAAGGGCAAACCAATAGGACGCCTCAAGCACCAAGATCCCCCGCAGAATCTTATAGAATCTTTGGGTTGAAGGAAACCCACTGCGAAAATAGAGCCCAACACCTGCTATGGCAATTATACCAGCTATGAATCGGGCGATTACGCCCACAAAAGCACTGACATCTTGAACAAGTATTATTGTAGAGATAGACCCGCTAGCAAAACGATTCCATTCACCTATCCACTCCAAAGTAAAGAGAGCATGAAGAGTAAAGAGAAAGTATGCAACTGCAACTACAAGTAAACCAATTTTTAACGCCAAGGAGCTTTTGAGGGTTTTTTCCCGCAGAGCCATAATGGCGTTTGTCAGAATTAAAGTCAGAAACGCGGCACCAGAAACAAACAAGGCTATGCGAACGGGAAGTTCAGAGTGTAAAACAGTTGTAGAGGGCGTCATAAACATGCCGCCTATATAGGCAAATAGGAAAATTGCCGTAAAGAGGGCCCCGACAATTTGAAGCGCAAGTAACAGCGGCTTTTGCTTTTTCTGCTTTATCCAAATAGCAGAGAGCGTGACCAAAATTGCGATTAACACAGCAACAATGGAGATTAGTGTATAGAATGTGGAGGGGCTAAAACTGAAGATATCAGAGGGCCACATGTTTGTCTGATCTACACTGGTTTCTAGGGTATAGTTTTGTTGAGATGTTTTTGCATAGACAAGTGCGCCGGTCTCGCGATCCCAAACGCAACTAGTTGCAACAGTTGAACCTAAAACACCTACCGCAGATACAGTTATAAGTACTGTTAAAAGGATTGCTACTAAGGCAAATCTACGCATAACAATCATTAACTCTGTGTTTATACCCGCCTAAAAAAGTTGTTATTCAGTGAATTATAAACAGGTTTGAGTAAAGATTTGGCGGTTACCTTTGCTAAAAAGGTAGGCCTCACCCATTGCATAGAGTTTGCCAGCCTCATAGACCAAGGCGGATCCTTCAGGAACAGCAAAAATATCCTCGGTTAGAGAAAAGCTCTTTAGGGCCTCGTCTTTTTTGGGAGTATAGTGCGCTTTTAGGGTGATGTTTACTAAGCCTAAGCCGTTGACGATTCGGACTTTGGAGTTGCTTCTGCAGGTGGTTACGCACCGTTTACAGAGAGCCAAAGCGCCTGCACTGCGGCCAACCATCACGCCGCCATAATTCTCAAGCAACTGGTCGACGCCTATGGTTTTTAGGCGGTTGATAAGAATGCTGGGTTGACCGCCCGTCAAATAAACTAAGCCTGCCTCGGTCATCTGTTCGGCGGTAGCTTCTATTGGGCCATATTCCGCAAAATTCACAGCCCTAGCGCCTAGGCTTCTAAAATAATCAGTTAAGGTCTGTCGTTTTTGGTATTGCTGATCAAAAGATGCCCGTGCCCAAGGCAATATCAAAACGTTAAGCGGCTGAGCCGCGCCCTCAAAGGCCTCTAGGTTAACCTGCTTTGCGCTTCGGCTATAGACATTTTCGCCGCCTAGAAGATAAATTTTGGACATAACTCATCAATCAGCAGATAATAAAAAATAGATATTAAAAAAGGCTATTCTACAACAGTGAGATATTTCTCCAGTAGCGGTGCCGCGGATTGATCGATCGAATAGACTATTCGCAGACCGTCATTAACATGTAGGATTAGCTGAGTGTCTTTGAGGGTTTTCATCTGCCAAGTCAGCGCTTGGGAGGTAACCGAAACTTCCTCGGCTAATTGACCATGGGATAGCTGCCGCTTAGATAAGAGCACAGTAAAAATTTTTTTAGGCGTTCTGCGCCGCAACACACAAATCAGCTTCATATCGCTTATGCTAAACCGCTTGGAAACAAAAAACCGCTTGTACCGTCCGTCGCGGATAAACGAAACTAATCCTGAACGGCTCAATATATCAAGATGGTACTCTGCTAAACCCACAGGCAAACAAAGCGCTGAAGCAATTGCGCGAAATTGAACGCCTGGGTTTTGGCTGATGTGGTTGAAGATTTGGCTCCGAGTTGAATTAGCCAGAACCTCATGGCTTATAAGAGGCGTTTGAAGGGAAACCAAAGACGGAAACGTCAACAAATTATACGGACTAAGGGTTATAGCGTTAAAACTGGCTATGTTTAAAGGACCATAGTTTGGGTTCTGATTGGAGCTAAAGTTTTGGTACTGGTAATTTGACGTAACAAAACAACCAACAATCAAGGCAATCAATAGAAAACCTGCACAGTAAAGTAACCCGTGTTTCTTATCCAAACTTTAGTCCCTAATAGAAGAAGTATACGGCTTAGTTTTTAACTCTATTCGTAAACAACTGTACTAATCAACAATCGCCACAAAAAACAAAGATTATAACTAACCTGTTAAATGAGATTCAACTACTTATCATCAGCCACAATCAGTCATCACAACACGCTACCCCGACTTATCCTAACAAAAACACAAATACCAGTAACAACCCACCCCTGCAACCGCTTCTTTACAATCCACACTTTAATTTTACCGCTATCTCTATCCAAACTACCCACTCTTATCACTATATTACTACACAAGAGTGTAAGGCATTTTCTAGATAGAACAGCCCATAAATAGAATTTATCGCAAAAAATGCGCAATTAAGGTTTTTTGTTGATTGTTGTGTGGGTTAGTAACCTGCCTGCGGCTTGTGTAAGCACAGATTAGGCAGTAGGCTTATTAGGTTAGGCTGAAATTAGCGGTTGATAACTATGGCTCCTGAAGGCTATGTGGAGTATAAACGGCGAGAATTCTGTAAAGATGTCCAATGTCCAGTACAAATAGAACTAAACAAACAGGTTGAGGGATCAACGGCATATGAACAGACACGTGAAAAATGCAGCCAATCGTGTCTATATACGACATGGCAATTCCATCACTGGCTTATAGAAAAAGGTTACTTAATTCTAAGACCCCTCTAAAAATAAACCTCACACCGAATTTGGGAATAAAAATAAGTAGAACCTAACTATTTACCTGCCAGCATGCTAAAGTATAAAGGTTGTTGCTACATAAAGCGAACAGTACTACTGACTGTTATTACTATGTTTTTAATAGGGATTGTTTCAGCAACCCTTATCATGGCAGATAACGTCTCCCCTACTGACAAGACTGTCTATGTTGGTGTAACTTACGAGGGGGACACAGTCGATGGCGCAAAACAGCTAATCGACAAAGTCAAAACCTACACTAACCTCTTCATACTCTCTTCAGGAGAACTAAACTTCACAGAGGTAGAAGAAATCGGTGACTATACAATCGCCGCTGGACTTAACTTCTCAGTATACATTGGTACCAACGCGGGCAATGCTGTTACACAGGAATGGCTTGATAGGATACCACAACGATGGGACAACCATTTCATAGGAATATATTTTTATGATGAACCGGGCGGAAAAATGCTCGATGATCGAGTATGGTTTACAGAGCCAAATAGAAGCGTAGCAAAAGAAGCCGATGGCTCTATCAGCATAGGTGAATGGATCAAAGATAGCCGTCAGAGTTATTATTACCCCAACAGCACCATAAAAGTAACTACAATCGCACCAGACAAAACAAAAAATGGTACACTCCACATTTCTCATCCAGACCATTCATATGAGATTATACAAAATATTCCTTGTCCAGAAGAACTATATATTGAATACCCAAATGGAACAACTGTTCGATTTGAGTACGATTACCGATACCGAATAGAGTCGGAGGTCATGTATTATCCTAATGATGATATCACCGTTTTGGATAAAATTGGAGAGTGGGACAACCAAGAGTACACGTTCTACACAATGACAAATGGCAGTGCACGAATCACTGAAGTGGAACCCCGAAGTGTGGTTCTAGATAGAAATCCCTTCAACACCTGCGATGGAACCGCTCAAGCATTTGAAGCTGAATACGCAAGACGTATGCAATTCTTAGAAAACGTCTCAGTACCTCTGTTTACCGCGGATTATGCACTACATTGGTGGGATTTCCGCGGAGGATATGATATGGTACTTGCCGAGTTAGGCTGGAACAACACTATCGAACAGGAGATTGGGTTGGTGCGGGGGGCCGCAAATTTGCAAGGCAAAAGCTGGGGCACCATCATCACCTGGAAATACACACAGCGACCCTTTCTTGCTGATGGACAAGAGATATTTGAACAAATGAAAACATCATACGAAACAGGCGCAGAATACATCATTGTCTTTAACTACTCTGAAGACCCCACAAACCCAAACACCCTCGAAGACGAACACTATCAGGCGCTGGAGCGCTTCTGGACAGAGGTGGTCCAAAACCCAGACGTCACCCATGGCAGCATAAAAGCCGAAGCCGCCCTAGTATTACCCAAAAACTTTGGCTGGGGCATGCGCAACCCCCAAGACACAATCTGGGGACTATGGCCAGCAAACGATACCTGCCAACAAATCTGGAACCAAGTACACACCCAGCTAGACAAGTACGGTTTAAAACTCGACATAGTCTATGACGATCCAGATTACCCCGTAGCAAACCGATACAGTAACATCTACTATGTAAACGCCCCTTTTCCGTATATGTGGCTAATAGCTGCCATTTTGTTACTCCCTATAACCGCTGGCATCCTGCTAATCTATTTCAAACGGCGAAAAAACCAAACAACAAAACCAGTTACCCTATAGTGCATATTGGATAACTTTTCCAATAAAAGCACTTAATTTTTCAGGGTGTTTAACAGAATAGTTATGCCGTATTTCATATACATATTCATAAAACTACTCAAAGTCAAATAGCGTTCAAAAAGAGTCTTGTAGGTTAGCCTTCGGCAAATCAAATAGCTGTTTGTTTAGCATAAGGTTATTTAATTCTCAGATCAACTGCTTTTTGGAGAAATTTATTATGGATTGGGGTATGAAAAACCGTTTGAGTCGGCTCTTTGAGAAAGATGGAAAGGCTTTGTTTTTGCCCATTGATCATGGTTACTTCCAAGGTCCAACACGTTGCCTTGAGAAGCCGGCGGAGACAATTAAACCGATTTATCAGTATGCTGATGCTTTGATGCTTACTCGTGGTGTGTTGCGTAATTGTGTTGATCCAGCTATCGAGAAACCGATTATTATGCGGGTTTCTGGTGCGGTTTCAGTTGTTGGGGAAGATCTAGCTGATGAGTCGTTAGTTACCTCCATTGGGGAAATTTTGCGTCTTAATGCCTCAGCTGTGTCGATGTCGGTTTTTGTTGGCAGTAAATATGAGAACAAGAGTTTAACCAACTTGTCCAAGCTTGTTGATGAGTGTGAGGACTATGGTGTTCCGGTCATGGCTGTTTGTGCTGTGGGTAAAGAACTGGAAAAGCGTGAGGCACGTTATCTAGCGCTCTCCGCTAGAATCGCCGCCGAGATCGGTGCTCGTGTTGTTAAAACCTACTACTGTCAAGAGAATTTTGAAAAGATCATTAACGGCTGTCCAGTACCTGTTGTTATTGCGGGTGGACCTAAGACGGAGACTCAGCGGGAAGTCTTTGATTTTGTCTATGATGGTATGCAGAAAGGTGCGGCAGGGGTCAATTTGGGTCGCAATATCTGGCAGACAGAGTATCCTGTTGCATCTATCAGAGCCATCCGCGCTATAATTCATGAGGGTTATACTGCGCAGGAAGCTGAGGATCTCTACAATCAAATAAAAGCAGGCAAAACCTAATCAGCCTCTTTTTTGGGTGAATTTTATTGTTAGCTGCTTTTTATTATAACAATCATGATGTGCAGGTACAAGAGATTCCAACACCTAAAGTCGGTGAGGAAGAAGTTCGGCTCAAAGTGATGGCGAGCGGTATCTGTGGTAGTGATGTTATTGAGTGGTATCGTGTTCCCAAGGCACCGCGTGTGTTGGGCCATGAAGTCACAGGTATCATCGATCAAGTTGGAGACAAAGTTAAGAACTGGAATGGCGAACGGGTTTTTGTTTCCCATCATGTGCCTTGTTTTGAGTGCCGGCATTGCCAAAGAGGTAATCATACTGCCTGTCATACCCTCCACACTACCAACTTTTATCCCGGCGGTTTTGCTCAGTATGTGCTAGTTCCCAAAATCAATGTAGAACATGGCATCTATAGATTGCCTGATGCGATGAGTTTTGAGGAAGGCACCTTTATTGAGCCGTTGGCTTGCGTATCGCGTGGACAGAGATTAACAGGACTCAAAAAAGAAGATACGGTTCTTATCATTGGCAGCGGCATCAGCGGTATTCTCCACGCTCAGCTCGCCAAATATCATGGTGTTGAGAACATAATTGTCGCTGATATCAACCCCTATCGGTTAGAGTTGGCCAAGAAATTTGGTGCGCACCATGCGCTTGATGCTAAAACCAACCTATCAGAGAAACTGCGAGAGTTAACGGGACATTTAGCTGATCAAGTCATTGTTTGTACTGGTGCAATCTCAGCGGCTATGGCCTCGATGGATTGTGTGGAAAATGGGGGTTCGATTCTGTTCTTTGCTGTGCCTGATCCAACTGTGAAACTACAGGTGCCTATCAATCAGTTTTGGCGTAACGAAATCACCATGCGCACAAGCTACGGTGCGGCACCCAATGATATCGAAGACGCATTGGCCGTTTTGTCAACAGGCAAGCTCAACGTTAAGGACATGATTACCCATCGACTGCCGCTCACTGAAGCTCAGGAAGGTTTTCGGTTGATGGCTGAGGCGGGTAATTCGCTAAAAGTCATATTAGAACCCAACCAAGCATAAACATAAAACCAACTTTTCTTTTTATTTTGTTATGCCCGATTTGTATGATGTAATTAGGCAACGACGAAGTATTCGTAGCTATCAGTCTAAACCAGTTCCCAAAGAGGTTGTACAAACGGTTTTGGAGACGGTGGCTTGGGCGCCTTCGGCACATAACAGTCAGCCGTGGCGGTTTATTGTCTTAGAGGATGCTCAAGTTAAGCGGGATTTGGCTGAGCAGATGGCAGATGTTTGGGCAATAGATGTCGCAAGGGATAATCATGGGGTTGATGCTAAAACGCGCAGTGAACGGGTAGAGCGCTTTGCAGGTGCCCCGGTGTTGATTTTGGCATGCTTAACAATGGAGGGTCTTAGGAAATTTTCCGATGAAGTGCGGCAGAGTATTGAGCGGGATTTGGCGGTGGCGAGTTTAGGTGCAGGTATCCAAAATCTGCTTTTGGTAGCCCATGCAATCGGTTTGGGTACTTGCTGGTATTGTGCACCTGCCTTCTGTAGGCAACTTGTGCAGGAAACCCTAAAGATCCCCAAACATGTTGAACCACATGCATTCATTATACTTGGTTATCCAGATGAACAACCATCGGCACCACCCAGAAAAAAAGTCACTGATTATTGTTTTATCCTTTGATCGTTAAATACAGCGCTCACAAATTTTCAGACTTATGAGGGATGTTTCAGAAAGTTTAGCGGGACGCGTTGCCTTGCTTGATTTGTTTCCACTCTCCCAAAATATCTCCACCATATGGCATCTGCGGCACAATAATCACCTACCGGTAGATTGCATGCTATAAGGTATTAAGCATTCCACAACTTGCCATTTTACTGTTCTCCAGAAGATACTGGTTTATCTGGAATGAATTCCATCGACAATGAATTAACACAGTGTCGTGTATTCCTCTGGGTTAAGTGCTCACCTGTGAAGACATGCCCGAGGTGGGCACCGCAGTTGGCACATTCAATTTCTACTCGTATACCATCAGGATCAGGTAACCGTTTCACTGCGCCGGGGATTTCTTCATCAAAGCTGGGCCAGCCGCAGTCGGCCTCAAATTTGTGCTCTGAACGGTACAGTTTGGCCCCGCATCTTTTGCAGATATAGGTACCTTTTCCCCAGAAAGTATTGTATTTACCGGTAAAAGGCATCTCAGTGTCTTTGTAGACTATAATTTGTTCTTCTTCAGCGGAGAGTTTTCTTTGCTGTTGAGAATCTGACAAAACAAATACCACCACTACATTATAGAAGCAGGATGTTAAAAGGCTTCTAACTAACAGATATAAACCGCATCGGGCATTTTTATAATGAGGCTTTTTTATGGTTGAAATAACTCGGCTTTTTTGGAAAAAGGCATTTACTGCAGATAATTTTGAACTTGGTGAAATTAACAGCGCTGACGTAGACATGGATACCTGGCAGATAAAGAGCATGTTTGTTAATTTGACTGATGAGTCGACACAACGGCTTGGGTTTAAGCAACCCTTTCTTGGTAAGGTTACAGTTTGTCTTCCAGTTTCCGCCGTTAGAACCATAGCGGATCATGCAATACTAAATCAGACATTTGAGCAACTCCGTAACCTCAAACAGTGTAAAGAGTAACAACCTAATCTGGAAGTAACAGTTTATTTTTTGTATACTATGCAAACTGTGTAACTAAAAGCAGACAATATAAGCAGGCAACAAACAAGGCATGCCGCAAGCGGGCACATTTAACAGTTATTTTAAAGTTAAAAATGCAGAGTCTATCCAAGAATAGCTGGATAGGTTAGCGGGGAGAAGAGGCGCTATGCACCTCTTGTTTAGCGTCTTCTTTGTTTTTTTTATTTTTGGGTTTAAAGGTGAAGGTTATAGCGATGAGTTGTACTGCAAACATGATGACGTTTACGATGGTCCATTTATCAACTAAGATCATTGGACGGCTCGTATCCTCTGTAAGCAGAAACACAATAAAACCCCCAATACCCATAATGCCCCCTAAGACAAACCACAAGGTTCGATACCGCTTCTGCTTTCTCACTTCTTCTTTGGCTTCTCTTTGATTAGCTCCATACTTATCCTGATTAGCCGGTGTTTGCTTTTCTTGTGGTTGTTTTGTTTGTTTTTGTTTGCGTGATAATAACACCCAAACCACCAACAGAATAGCCAATACCAAACCCACTATACTTAAAATCAAGTTTACCAGAGCCCAAGCGGGTAACTCGTTCTCATCTGTACCACCGCCAATGGGAGGAGCTGATGGACTGGGTGAAGGCGATAAACTAGGTAAAGGCGAGGGACTGGGAGATGGAGATGGGCTGGGTGTGGGTTTATTTGATGATCCACCTCCACCACTACTGCCGCCACCGTTTTGGCTGTATCGCGCAATAACTGTTAGATCAGAGGTGATGTTGGTAAAGGTGGAGGGGCTCCAACCGGTAAATGTATACCCCACACGTGATGGATTAGCCGGTGCAGTTGCATTACCGCCATAGGAAACTTGCTCAGATTTTAAGAGTCTTCCATCCCAATCTACAAACTGTACTGTAAACAGCTCTGGGTTGGGTTCTTGTTTCCATTGTGCTGTGTAGATAGCATTTTCTGTAACTGTTTCGCTGGGTATTGGATTCCAACCGGTAAATATCCAGCCGATTTCACCTGTTACTTCAGGTGATTTAGGTGTTGGGATACCAAAGGAAAGATCAGTTGTGACTTGTTCATCAAAGGTGCCATGTTCGCCCGGTTTGTAGGTTACTGTGTATTTGGTTTGAGTCCATACTGCATATAGAACGGTGTCAGTTTGTATGGTAAATTCGGAGTCAACTGTGTAGGTTGGTATGTCTGCGGTGGGGTTTGTTGCCCATCCAAGGAAAGTATAGTTTTCGCGGATTAAGCTACCTTGACTTAATACTACTACTGTACTTCCACGGATATAGGGACTGTTAGTGTCTATGGGCACTACACCCCCTGTATTGCCATTACCGTTGTATGTTACTGTATAGCGGCTTACACCGCCAGTTTGTTGCCATTGAGCATATAAGATAACCCTACCAGTAGTGTTTTGGGGGATACTGTAGCTAACGGTTGAAGTTGTTAAAGCGGGAGTTCCATCAGAATAAATTGCGATCCAGCCTACAAAGAGGAAGTTTGTTCTAGAGGGTGCCGCTATGCTAAGGGGGAGATCAAGCGCAGTGTACATAGAAGGATTACTTGGTGCATTAGTTCCACTAGACAGTACATAGACGATATTGTATGCAATGGGCGTCCAGTTTGCTGTGAGTGTAACATTATTTGCAGGCATAATAAAAGAGGTAGTAGCACTTGTGTTGTTCTCAAGCCCAACCGTTACATCGTCAACTGTCCAGCCAGAGAAGTCATAACCCTTGCAATTGCCTGCACGAATGGTAACATTGGTGCTTTCAATATACTTACCTGCACCAGATAACTCGCCGGCAAAGCTGTCATTAATGGTCACAACATACTCAGGTAAACCGCGGGAATTGATAAAGATGGCTTCAGAGAGGTTTTCCGATATGGTGCCGCTTGCACCTGTTGAGGTTGTTGTATAACCGTCCTGATTTGCCTCCTGTTCAATAACGGTATAGTTTATTCCTTGAATTATACCTTCGATGAGTTTGTTCTCACCACCCTTTAATGGAATGGTGGTTCCGTTTACAATGCCATCATATGTGCCGCCGTCACTAAAGGTTATGGTGAAGTGGAAAGTTTTTGTGTCCTCTGCTCTATTGCCTGAAAGAATTTTTTTTATATCAAGATTGCCCTTTTGTATCTTCATTTCAGTTTTTGCTTCATTGCTAGGTACTTCATAGGTTTGCCCCTTTCCGTTAATTATAAGGTCACCTGTAAGTCTTAGAAATTCACCTTCTTCAAACTCTGTAGCAACCATATTGCAGTTAAATTCGAAATTTAACTCCAGGTCTGTCGTGGTGTTCCAGTCATCTTTTAGTTTAAGGGTCAAAACAACTTCGTGGGTAGCTGTGTTCCAAACAGGTATGTCTTTGATCTCAAAGATATCGCTTGTTAGAACCAAGTTTGAGAGATCAGGAGTTGTACGGGAATCAGGATAGAGGATAAGTTGAAATTGTGTGTTTTCGTTGTTGTGTCCATCGGCTATTAGTGCGGCGTGTAGTCCTTGCGGCATATTGTATGAAGTGGTGTAGTTGATGGTGTAGTCGTTAGCGGTTAGGTCATAGTATAATGTTGGGGGTCCGGTGATGATGATTTCACCGTATACAGTTGTGGGTTGAACAAGGGCCACAGTAGCACCGTTTGGGTATGCATCAAGAGGAACAGATACAACAATGTGATCGGCATTGCCTACGCGGATAATTGATGTCGGGTAGAGTTTGAGTGGAATGTTGGTATCTGCTATGCCGTCAGCTGTTGTTGCTTGTATGGCAACAAAATAGCTGTTAAGAGACGCGTTATAGTTAATCCCACCCGTGCCTGTTGTTGGTTTTGGTATGGAGTATTTTGCACTGCCGTTTTTTTGTAACCAGAACCCAATAACATTACCGTTGTTAGTGGGCATGGTCCAGTCTTTGGGCAGGTTTGATTGGATATTTGTGTAGGTTGCTGTGTTTGGATTGCCGATTTTAAAATCCGCGCTTATGGGGTATACGTTTCGGCCAGCAACACGTGCGTATCCCGTTTCAATGGTGACATTGTCTTGGTTTATGAAAAGATAACGTTGGATATGATACCCAAAGAGAATGTTGGGGTCCACTGTTACACCCGAGACTGTGCCTGCGTTTAGTGTAAGCTTGCCCACGGTACCATCTGAGCCGCTTTCATAGAGATGTAGCGCTTGATCACCATTTTCAATGATGCCACCATTCATCTCAAAACTTGCATCGCCCTTATTTACGGTTATACCGGGGTTGGCTACTGACCCGCTGTTTCCAGAAATGGTGCCGCCATTCATAACCAATTTTGAGCCGCTCTGCTGAACACTGGCTGCACCGCCGTAGGCGCCACCTCTAATGCTGTTGCCGGTAATTTCGCAACCGTCTTCTAGATATATTGTACCGCCGCTGACGATGTAGAGACCCCCGCCATTTGCTCCTAAGCCTAGTGAACCTGTTCCACCTGTGTTGTTGTTGATTTTGCCATGTATTTTTACTGAAGTGTTTGGGTTGCGAGAAACACATATGGCACCGCATTTTATGGCGTTGCTGTGTATGGTTGCGTTTGGACCGATAATAGCTGAACCAGAAATATGTGCAGCTGTATTGGTATGGTCGACAGTTGCGCTCCGGTCAAAATATATTGCACTTTTGACTCCTCTTCCGTTGCCGTTGGGATCGGTGTCCATGCCTTTATTGCCTATCATGTTGGAGATTTCGCCGTCCATGAAACATGCGATGGTTCCGGTGAATTTTATGGCGTGTGTGTTTGCAATGTTTGTAATTTTTGAGCCTGAGTGCATGTAGAGATAAGAATCTGCAATGCTTATGGCGGCCTCACCATTGGCGGCCCAGTTGTTTGTGGCTGTGTTGACTTCGCGGTTGTTTGTGTTTGCGTTGGGTCGAATATCGGTGATTAGGCTGTCGCTGTTAAGTACTACAGTGGCTTGGTAGCCGGCACGTATTGCGGTCATGCCTCCGAAGTTGTGTAGTTCGGCGCCTGTGTCTAATATGATGGTTGCAGAGAGGGCATAGGAGGAGACTATGGCGTCTTGGACATAGGCTGTGCTTGATTCATTACCATGTGGGGTTGGTGCGTAGCTAAATGTTGTACCTTCGTGAAGATATGCGTCGTCAAAGATGATGTTTTTGAGGGTTAAGGTGATTTTAGGGGCGGTTGTGGTTAGGTTTGTGCTTTGGATTTCTAGCATGGGTGGGTTGTACCAGCTGCGTGCGTTATCTGCTATAACAGTAAAGTTGGTGCCGCGGGTGACGGTAAGGGGTGTGTCACTGATGCTTGTGATAGTGACGCTGTGATCATAGTAGCGGGCACATGCGGTTGAGGTTAGATCAGTCATAACAATGACAAGATAATTTCCGTCTATTTCCTTGCCATTGATTATCTCTGCTGTTTTTGCTAGTGTTGCAAAAGGAGTGTCTGTAGATAAGCCGTCATTTGTGGTGTCGTTTCCATTTGCGGATACATAATATGTTGTATCGTATTGGTCGGTTCTTGTGAGGGCGTTTACGTTGTTGTTGGTTTGTATGATGAGGGCTGTTGTTATTATTAGTGTCAGGATGAGTAGTGTGGGTAGTAGGTAGTGTGTTATAATTTGTTTTGTTTTTGGTTTTTTGTTAGGTTGTATGTTGACTTTTTTTATGAGGAGGCGCATAACAGTTCACTTTATAATGTATTGTGAATTAATACATTTTTACAAGATATATCAGCATTATTAAGCCTACTGATGACTCACAAATGAATCGTAGATGGCGCTTAATGAATACAGGATTGTAGGTACACATCAAAAACATAAGCCAAAAACATACACCCACATATTTCCACCTAACAAGATAAAACACGATAACAACAACGACCTCACCAAAACAGTTAACAGCTAAAAGCTATAACAACCACAACCTTCCATCAATAAAAAAACAGCCTTAATTTTCTTAGACCCAATGATACCGATAAAACACCACACTCTTTTAAAAGAAGTAAAAAAAAGAGCAGAATCCACTTTCATCAAGTTTTTTCCTGGCAGATGTTAAGCAAGATTATTTGTGTTTACTACTTGCTCTTACTTAGCACTATGTTTGTGTCTAAACACAGCGATTAGAACACCGACTAAAACAGTCAAGATAGTGACGCCCATAAGTGTTAACCCAATGAACACGTCAACATCCACGGGCATCAATTTTTGAGTAGGATACAGAAAGGGTGGCGAAATGGAGGGTGTGACCATGATATTTGGGGTATCAAAAGGGTTGTTTGGAGAGGGTGAAAGTGGATAGATATTATTTGGAATACCAAGGGATGTGGATGCGTCTGAGATGTCGAGTTGAACATTATCAATATTGATTTCTTGTTGTCCCGAGCCATCGCTCCACCAGTCTTCACCCATTCCAGACATAAGACTTATGGGATGGGGTTTATCGGTGAATTCTTGCTGAGAAACATTAATCACAACTATACCATTAACTGCTAAAGTGGCCGTTTGGGCTTGATTGTTAATAGTTAGAACAATATGGTACCATGTATTGCTTGTTGGGGATGAACCGGTTGTTTGAAAAACATATGTGTAGATGAGACTTCCGCCTATCCACATGGACCATAGCGTTGAACCATCTATACCAATGCCAATGTTTCCGGCATTACCGCCTAAATCGGTTGAGTCACATACATAGAGAAAAAATATGGCACCGTTACCCTGTGGAGACCCATTGGGAACGTTTGCTACCAAAATATCTTGGGAGGCTATGATGGTGCTGTTTACTGTTGAGGTGAAACCGTCTCTTACAAGGTATGAACATGAATTGCTCCCAGCAGTTGGAGTGGGAACGATAAATCGGGCGATGCCGCCGCTAACACTTTGACTTGCGCCAGAAACAACAAATGATTGAGACCAGCGCTCAAAATTTCCAGAGGAAAAATTATCTGAAAACACCGTTGTAGCCCCTGCGGGTTTTAGGGGAACCACTAAAAGAACACTCAGAAGGACCAATAGACAAAATGCTACTAAACTCTTGTTCAACTAAATCAACCATCTTTTAAAATAGAATGAGCACTTGCTTGAACTACAGGGATAAATCGCTGGGTATCTAGAGGCTAAAGCTACGGCTCATATTTAATTAAAAACAATAATACTACAAGGGTACAAAGAATTTAAACAACATGTCAAGTCAGCGCTTAACCAAAAAGGGTTATAGAAAGTTAAGTTTTAGAAAATAGAGACAGTGCTTGTTTCATCAAAAGAGTAGCGTTTGTGTGCAACCGGCAGGTTAGGCGAGTCTTGCTTGGTGAAAGAGGGGGTTGGTGTTGATGCAGAGTTAGTGTTGTCTTATTTTGCGGTCTAGAAGTGTTCCATTGGATGCAACGAGTTGTATATCCAGAGGCATACTTCCAAGGGCGTGTGTGGCACAGCTCAAACAGGGGTCAAATGCTCGGATGACGGCTTCTACGCGGTTGAGCATGCCTTCTTGTAGTTCGCGTGCTTTGACGTATTTTTTTGCGACCTGGGTTATAGCCATGTTGTAGGCGATGTTGTTGTGCTCAGTGGCGATAACCATGTTGTTCCAAGTTATCATGCCCTGAGGATCGACTTTGTAGTGGTGAATTAGGGTACCGCGGGGAGCTTCTGTGACGCCTATGCCTTCAGGGTTGTTTACAAAGGCTTTTGAGCGAATGTTCTCAGATTGGATATCGGGATCAGATAAGAGACGCTTAGAGGTTTCGATACAGAACAACACCTCGATAAGACGAGCGTAGTGGTAGTGGAATGTGCTCTGAACAGGACCGTTTTTGCCTAGTTTTTTGAAGTCTTTGAGTGCCTCATCGGCTAGGGGTGTGCCACAGTGAGAGGCAACATTTAGACGCGCTAGGGGGCCGACACGATAAGCACCGCTGGGATAGCCGACGTTTTTGAAGTAGGGGAATTTCATATAAGACCATGGCTCCACGGCTTCACCTATGAAGTCTTGGTATTTTGCGGGGTCTACACATTCGACGACTGTAGCTCCGGTTGGGTCTATGATTCGGAGTTTGCCGTCATAGTGCTCTAAGCCGTCGTCGGGGGTTACTAGGCCCATGTAGTAGGTTGGGAAACTACCAAAGTTTGCTACTTCTTCTTGGAGGCCATCGAGCATTTGTTTGTACATATCCAGCGTTTTTTGTGCGGCATCAAGAGCTTCGGGGAGATTGGCACGGAGGTAGTCGGCGCGTTCTTGTGTTAGAGGCCATTTGGCACCTCCGGGTTGAACCCATTCGCTGGAATGGATTTTTTTGCCTGCTATCTTCTCGATGATGTCTTGTCCGAATTTGCGCAGTCGAATGCCGCGCATGGCTAATTCGGGTTCTTTGTCTATTAATCCGAAAATGTTACGTTGCAAAGGGTTTGAGTCAAATCCCATCAAAAAATCAGGTGAGGAGAGGTGGAAGAAATTTAATGCATGAGACTGGATTAGTTGGCCCATGTGCATGAGGCGCCTGAGTTTTATAGCTGTTTTTGGAGGGTTAACGCCAACGATTTGGTCGCAGGCTTTAGCGCTGGCTAAGAGGTGGCTCACGGGGCATATGCCGCAGGCGCGGCTGGTAATTGAGGGCATTTCATAGAATGGGCGGTTTTCTGTGAATTTTTCAAAGCCTCGGAAATCAGTGACTTTAAAGTTTGCTTCTTTGACTGTGTCATCATCGTTTAGATGGATGGTAATTTGTGCGTGTCCTTCAATCCGTGTAACGGGTGAAATTAAGATTTTTTTATCAGCCATACTTGGAATGTCCCTCCATGGTGGGTGTTCGCCCAGCCAGTAATTCGGTTAGTATATAGTTAATCAGATCGGCGTTTGGTGGGCAACCGGGGATGTAGTGATCGACTTTAATGATTTCGTGTAGGGGTCGGGCATGGGTGAGCAGTTTGGGTACTTGGTCAGGAATTTGAGCGTTAAGAACTGCTGGGTCTTTGTAGGCGCGTTCTAGGACTGCTTGGTCGGTGTGTGGCAAGCCATTGCGCAGTGCAACGACGTTGCCTGTAACTGCGCAGTCGCCTAGAGAAACTAGAATTGCTGTTCGGGATCGGATGGTTTTTAGCAGTTCTTTTTGTTCTTCGTTTGCCACAGCGCCCTCGATTAGGGTGATTGCGACATCTTTTGGGAACTCTTTTACATCAGCAAAGGGGCTGTATACCAGAGTGATTTTTTTTGCCAAGTCTATCAGTCGTTCGTCTTGATCTAGAAAGCTCATGTGGCATCCGCTGCAACCGCTGAGCCAGACTGTTGCGACGCGTATTTTTTGGTTTGGATTCATTTGAGGCGTTTCCTCCGCTCGACTATAAAGGCGGCGACATCGGGAATTTTGGTGGTTTCAATGTTTTCGCCTTCAACGTATATAGCTCCAACGGGGCAGACTTTGGCACATTTGCGGCAGGATGTACAGCTACAGGCTTTGACCCAGGGTTCGTCTTGGTCCATTATGACATCGGCGTTTTTGCCGCGGAATTTGAGGTCAAGAGTGTGGACGCCTTCGAGTTCATCGCAGACTCGAATGCATCGAGTGCAGAGAATGCAACGGTTAGGGTCGATTACCAAAGAGTCGTGGGTAGAGTCGATTTTGTTGGTACTCCAGTTTCGTTCATAGGAAACATGATCTATGCCGTGTTGATTGGCTAGAGCTTGGAGTTCACAGTGATCATTGGCAACACAAACTGCACAAATGTGAGTTCGTTCGGCCAGCAAGGTTTCTAATACCATTTTTCGGTATTCATAGAGTTTGGGGGACTGCGTGGTAACTTCCATGCCTGATGCAACAGGGGTGGCACATGCGGGGAAGAGTTTGCTTGTGCCGCTAACCTCAACTATACATAGTCGGCAACCACCGTAGGGTGTTAAACCGTCTAGATAGCAAAGGGTGGGGATGTTTATGCCGATGGCTTTTGCGGCAGTTAGTATGGTTGAGCCTTCGGTGCATTCAACGTCTATACCGTCGATTTTGAGTTTTAGAGTGTGGAGGTTCATTTGGTTTCGTCCTCGTCTCGGTTTTTAAAGCATACGCCCGCTTCGCATTCTTTGTTTTCTATGTGGCGCAGGTATTCGTTTTTGAAGTAGCGTAGAGTGGTAAGTACGGGGTTTGGTGCGGTTTGTCCTAGACCGCAGAGACTGGCTTCGCGTATGAAGCGGCAGGATTTTTCTAAGACCTCAAGATCGCTGTATTCACCCTGGCCGTGGGTGATTTTTTGGAAAATTTCTAGCATACGGGGTAGGCCTGCGCGGCAGGGGGTGCATCGACCGCATGATTCGTCGACGCAGAATTCTGTAAAGTATCGTGCGGTGTCTACCATGCAACTGTCTTCGTCTAGCACTACAATGCCGCCTGAGCCCATGATCGCTCCGACTTTGGTTAGAGAGTCGTAGTCTATGGGTACTTCGAGAAGTTGTTCAGGCAGACAACCTCCTGAGGGTCCACCGATTAGGGCAGCTTTGAATTTTTTACCATCAGGGATTCCGCCGCCGATGTCAAACACTACTTCACGCAGTGTGATGCCCATGGGGACTTCGATTAGGCCGGGGTTTTTTACTTTGCCGGTTAGGGAGAAGCATTTGGTGCCTGTGCATGCGGGGGTGCCGGTTTTGGAGAACCATGCAGCACTGTTTTGGATAATTAGGGGGATGTTTGCGAGGGTTTCCACGTTTTGTATAAGGGTGGGTTTTTGCCAGAGACCCGAGTTGGCGGGGTAGGGTGGACGGGGGCGGGGCATTGCTCGGCGGCCTTCAACTGAGGCTAAAATTGCGGTTTCTTCGCCTGCCACAAATGCGCCTGCTCCAAAGCGTAGAGTTAAATCAAACTTTAGAGAAGTTTCCAAGATGTTATCGCCTAGCAAGGACATAGCTTTGGCTTGTTCGATGGCTTTTTGGAGGGTTTGAATGGCCAGGGGGTATTCTTTTCGGATGTAGATGTAGCCTTTTTCTGCGCCGGTGACGTATGCGGCGATGAGCATGCCCTCGATTATGGCATGGGGATCGGCTTCGGCGATGGATCGGTTAGCGTAGACGCCGGGGTCGCCTTCGTCAAGGTTGGCAACGATGTATTTTGGGGTGTTGTTAGCTTGGACGACTAGGCGCCATTTTTGGCCTGTGGGGAAACCCGCGCCGCCTCTTCCGCGCAGTCCGCTGGATAGGATTTCGGTTATGATACCCTGGGGGGTCATGTCTGAGAGGCATTTGGCTAGTGCGGTGTAGCCGCCCATGGCTATGTAGTCTTGGATGCGGTTGGGATCTATTTTACCTGCGTTTCGCAGGACAAGGCGGTGTTGTTTTTTAAAGAATCCGCCGCTTTCATAGAGGAGTTCTTTGACTGGAGTGCCCAAAACGATGTGATCCCGAACTATGTTGTGGACTTTGTCGGGGGTTATGTTTTGGTAGAGATAAGCGCCGGGTTCGATAAGAACGGTTGGTCCGGCGGAGCATGCGCCTATGCAACCTGTGCGGGCGACTTTGCATTGTTTTTCTACGCCCAGTTCTTTGACAACGTCTTGGAAGGCTTTTATTAGTTTGGGGGCGTTGAGTGAGGTACAGCTACTAGAGCAACAGACGTTTATGCGAAAGTTGTAGGCACGTTCGAATTCAAGTTCCTGCTCGAGAATTTTGTGTAGATCAGACAGTTTCAGAGTTAGTTTCCCCCAAGACCTTCTTGATGTGTGCGATGACGACTTCTTTGGTGGCTTTTCCTATGACTACATCATCCACTGAGAGGATTGGTGCCATGGCGCATGCGCCTATGCATCGTGTTTGGAGTATGGAGAGTTTGCCATCCTCAGTTGAGCCGCCTCGTTTGAGGTTGAATTCTTTTTCTATTGCCGCTATGATAGGCTCGACACCTTTAACGTAGCATGCGGTGCCAAGGCAAGCGGTGACGACATGTTCGCCGGGTTTGCGGAGTTTAAAGAAGCTGTAGAAGGTGGCGACGCCATATACTTGACTGTGTGGAATGTTTAGTACCCCAGCGATTTCGGTGAGCAATTCTTTGTCAAGAAATCCATAGATTTCCTGTGCTCCATGCAAAATCTCTAAAAGAGCGCTTTCCTGATAGTCATGGTCTTTTAGAACCTTTTCAAGCATCCCACGACGTTTATCATCTTTCAACGATGTTTCTCCACTTGGTAATTTTTCTACATCAGTAAGGTTTAGTCTCATCTATAAAAATCTATAAGGGCGCAAACAAAAAAATCAAGCAATACCTGGCTACTTATTTTGTCACCATTTATTGTAGAAACCGACGCATCAGAGGTTAAAAATACACCTGTATTAGTTAAAGGAGGAATGATCAGGAGAAAAACACTGGTATTTTCACTGAAATATCTGTTAGTTGCGGGGAAATCAATTAATAATTTGTGGGATTGTTTTTTAGTGGCCTGTTTAGGCACATATGTATTATGTGTGGTAAAGTTTGGTCAGAGAGCAGGTGGGCAGGCTTGGTCTTGTGTGTGATGAGTTGCCTGAATACATTTATATTAGGCGTCATTGTTTTAGTGCAAGGAAAAACTACAGGATAGAGTACCTTTGATGACTCCTCATGACGTTCCATCTTCAATGTTCATCGATCGTTTAGCAAAGTATCTTATGGAAAATGTTGATGAAGTGCAACCTTTGCCATGGGCACCCTTCGCTAAGACCGGCTCTCATGTTGAGAAACAACCACAGAATCCAGCATGGTGGTATACAAGAAGCGCATCTATAATGCGTAAAGTTTACGTTCACGGTCCAATCGGTCTGGAGAACCTCCGCTCAGATTATGGCGGAAGAAAAAACCGGGGCAGTAAGCCGAATCGGGCTACAAAAGCCGGAGGGAGCAACATACGTAAAGCTCTCAAACAACTTGAAACAGCCGGTTTAATCCAAGTTACTCGTCCAAAGGGTAGAATCATGACACCCAAAGGACGCAAGCTAGCACAGGAAGTTGCAGGGGATCTTGCAAAAGAACTCTTCAAGACTACACCTGAGCTCAAGAAGTATCAAGGCGAATAGGAAACCATGTCAGATGACGAGCTTGAGCAAATTCGTAAAAGAAAGCTTCACTCGATGCAGAATCGAGTAAGCGATGACCAGAGACAAGCTCAAGCCGAACAACAAATTGAACAACAAAAACAGGCGCTCTTAGCAAAGATTTTGTCGCCTGAAGCACGGCAAAGGCTAAATAACCTGAAAATGGTTAAACGAGACTTTGCTGAACAAATCGAGTTGCAGCTCATCGAGATGGCTCAAACCGGCAGATTGCCGATTCCACTCTCAGATGTACAGCTCAAATCGATCCTACTACAGCTTCAATCACGGAAGCGAGAGACAACCATCAGAAGGATATAGAAAATGGCAAGAGTAAAACCAACCGCGAAAAAACTCCGCTTAGCTAAAGCCGGCAGAGAGTCGCAGTCCGTACCAACATGGGTCATAGCAAGAACTGACGGTAAAGTCAGAATGAATCCCAAATCTAGGCGCAACTGGCGGACTAGCAAAATAAAGCCGTAAGGAGAAAATAGCCATGACAAAAGAAACTGAACAAGAACAAGTACTACAAGAAGAACTGGAAGAGTTAGCAGAATTACCAGAAGGCACAATAGAGGAAACAGCCGAACCAGAACAAGCAGTAGCTAAAGAAGAAGCGGCATCACAAAAAACCCAAGCTAAAGAAGAAGCCAAAGCCCAACGCAAAAAGAAAGATGACGACATCGTTGAAGAAAGATTTTACACCATTCCACTCCAAAGAGCCCTTGTTCGTCCACCTAAAAAGCGCGCACCACGCGCTATGCAGATCATCAAACTCTTTGCAGCTAGACATATGAAACTTCAAACCAAAGTCACTGAAGAAGACGAAGGTGAAGAATTACCACAGGTTATCATCGCCCCAGAAGTTAATGAAAAAGTTTGGGGCCGAGGAATCGAGAAACCTCCACGCAGAATCAAAACGCGTGTAACCAAAGACAAAGACGGTTACGTAACCGTTTACTTGGCAGAAAACCAATAAACACTTCTTCTTTTATTTTAAAACTATTTTTAATCAAACAAACAAACTAAGCGTAGCTGAAAAAATGTTGAATTAAAATCAACAAACTACACTCAACCAACAACAACTCAAAAGTTAAGCAACACTCTAACAACCAACAACGTCCAGAACACAAAACATCAACCAAAAAACCACCCAAATATTTGAAGACCCGGACTTGACATAAAAAAATAGAGAGTGTTTTAAAAAGGATTATGAACAAGGTTCCAGATTTCCTCTCGTGAGCCATTGACATGAAAACGAGCAAACAACGACACAGTTAAATCAATCATACACAAACTCCTTGAAACAATACAAGTCTTCCGACGAAACCGCCCACACCAATGACACTGACAAAAATTATTACGCTCCACCCCATGCGTCTGCGCCTTAGTTTGAGTAAGTAACTCTGGCGGAATCAACTCCGCATAAGCCTCCCAGTTATCAGCAAAGAAAACCTCAACCTTCAACAATTCAAGACGGTCAAACATCTCTTTTAGAGTTTGAGCGCTTCGGTTTCCGCATTCCCAATCAACAAGCTCACCGGTAGTTCTACAGTACGCCTTCCACACCCAGACCTTGTTTTTTTTGAATGTAAAAAGTGCCACATCTCATCAAGCTCAATAACAACCTCACCCTGAGGGGCGGGTTTTTCATAGGTTTTAAGTGCAAAATTTCTTACCCAATATAAAATTGTGGAAGACTCTACTTTAAACATTCGACCAATAGCATTCATTGATAGCCCAATCACGTAAAGATACAGGGCAAAAGCTCGTTTTGTGGTGTTTTTGCCGTCTGTTTGAGTGAATTGGTATTTGCAGTCTTTACATTTGAAGCGTTGTCTGTTGTGGTTAAAGCCTGCTTTTACACAATGCTCTTTTCCACACTTTGGGCATCTCATAACTATTCTACATACAAACGGCTAAACCGTCTTATAATCCTTTTTGCAACACTCTAAAAAAATAATATAGCACCAGAAAACAAAGATTGTCAAGCAAAACAAAAAAGAAGACAAATTTACCAAATAGGGCTTGTCAGTAACGGATTGGAAATAAATGAAGTCGAAGCGCTTCCGTGAACTTTAAATGGGGGAGTCTAGAACAGTATTGTTCAAGTACAGGACAGTGAAGATTTTTGACTGTTTACCTATCCAGTATCGTGGGAAGCGCAAGCATCGGCGTATACGCCTTAGCAACAGAGAACATAGTAATTATTCCAGTAATGGTTACCCAAGAGAAAGCTCAGGAATACGCAGATTGGCTCAAAGCCCAACTCATCTACACTACTATCAGCGGTTCTGTTCTCGCCGGCGCCTTAGTATCAGCCAATAGCAACGGTATGTTGGTAGCCAATTCCATCCGTGGCGAAGAACTAGAACGCATAAAAAAAGTCTTCACAGGCAACATAACCATCATGGAAAGCAAAAAAACCGCATACGGCAACCTGATACTTGCCAACGACAAAGGTGCAATCGTAGACCCCCGCTTCAAACCCAAAGAAATCAACCAAATCGCAGACACACTAGGCGTAGAAGTCGTACCCTGTGAAATCGCCGCTCTACCCTATGTCGGCTCACTTGCAGTGGCAACCAACAAAGGTGTTTTGGCTCATCCACTCCTAAAAGAGGAAGAAAAGAAAACTCTCGAAAATATCTTCAAAGTTCCCGTTGATGTAGGTACAGTTAACTGCGGTATCCCCTATGTCGGCACAGGCCTACTAGCCAACAGCAACGCCTCCGTAGCAGGCTCCATGACTACCGGACCAGAAATGTTCATAATCGAACACGCCCTAGACACACTATAAAACAAAGCCATAGTTAAGCAACTTCCAGTTGTGCCTATACCAGTGGAATAAATCCACAACAAATAGATATGCGGCAACCAAAAGTAAGCCGGTAATAAATCTAAAAGGTGCCGCTAATTTTAGTTTTCTTGATATAATACAACAGAGAAGTCAGGTAAATCAGCCGAGTTAGAATATATGGGTTAATGCTCCAAGCAAAGTAAACAACCCAACGATTAATGAGATGATTAAGACTACTTGGCGTTCGGTGAGAGGACGGCGGTATGTTATGATGGTTACAAGGCTTTTTCGGCTCTCAGAGCAGAGTTTTTTGCCGTCGAATGTTACTGCCGCTTTTTTGCCTACAAAAAAGGCAGAGAGCAGGATAAGAGCAGAGTTAAAGATGAAGGGGAGAATGGAAACAAACAGGTTGACTTTTAAGTCGGATATGACGGCAAATGAGGCGACGGTCATGCCTATTGCAAATGAGCCTGTATTTCCTACAAAGATTTTTCCGGAAAAGTTAATTGCGGCTAAAACCAGCCAGAACAGAAGGGGACCAACCATAAGCAGATAGTTTGGCGAGAAAGCCATCAGACCAGCTATGACTATGGCGGGGCAGATGGATTCAAGTCCATTTAATCCTCCAAGTTGATTTACAACATTAGTCACGATCATGACGATTAGGGGGATTATAATGTAGAAGTATGCACTGCCGAAGTCCACCAAGCCTAAAAAGGGCAGAGCTATGCTTGTTCTGGCACCGATTGCTTGAGCATAATAAATCAAAGGCAGGGCAGCGATGATGGGCATAAATGCTTTGTAGCGCCATTTCAAATCTATCCAGTCATCCATCATACCCATAAAACCGCCAAAGAGCACACAAGCCGCTAATGTAAAAGCGGCTGAAACGGGCTCAGGGTTGGAGCTTTGTTGCAAAAAATAAACCAAAAAAAGATAAACGGTTGTGAATAGGACGTAAAAAACGCCTAAACCGTTGGGGATTAGAGGGCGCCCAACTTTGTGCTGGTCAGGAACCCTTGGCAACACTTTGTTACGTTCCTGCATTACCGAACTGGGTGATCAAGGTTGTATGCGGCCCAGTCTATCTCAAAGATGGCCACGATCGGTACCAGTCCATATTGGAAGGGCGATGTCAATAGACCTGCAAATGAATTGAATGAATCAGATGCCGCAGGTTTGAAGTATTGCAACGGTTCAACCTGTTGCGAACTTGGACTTACTGGCACTTCAAGCTCTTGCATCAATGCACAGTAGGTATATTCAGTATAGGTTAGGAGTTTTACTATAGTAGTGTTTAGACCGCGCTCATTCCATTGCCAGCCGTATTGTGTGCTTTCGCCAAAGGTGGTTTCGTCAACCCATGCATCTGCGGCGCTTATGAAGCCTTGATCTATGAAGCGTTGTTTATCTTGCCCTGAAATACGTGCCATCCAAGTCCATTTGCCTTCGTCGCCATAACCTGCTGGGACCATATAGTATGTTTCTGTGCTAGTGTCTGACTGGAGAGCTAAGACTGTAAAGATTGCGATGTATTTGGTGTTTTCTTGACCATATGCGGAGAGCATTTTCATGGCTTGTTCCTCGTCGCCCATGAATATGAAACCCACGTTTGCTATTTGTGTAGCGTTTACAGTGGTGTTATCTGCCAAACTGGTCACGTTTCCAAGGTCGCTTAGCCAGTTTCCGTAGTCCCACCACATAACCACAACATCGGTTGATTTAGCGTTCTCTTTTAACCAGGTAATGGCATCTAGCCATGCAGTGATAGGTTCGGTTAATCCAGCACCACCCACTGGAAGACTGGAGGCGCTTATTGCAGTAGGTGTGAGCGCCTGTGATACTGGTCTTGGCATGCCACCGCTTTGTGGTGAAACTGCCAAGTTTGTTACTAGGAGTATGAATACAAACAAGATTGCTATGCCGCCGTATTCTCTGCTGACGCGCATTATTTTGCGTTTGGATTTGGCAATGTTTTTAGATGTGTCTTTTAGACTTGCGCAGAACGGCTTTAGCAGACCATATATGCCTATGGCGGCGAGTATGGCAAATGCCGGTGCTAAGATTACCAACAACCGAACCATTGAAGTTGCGAAATATAGCGAAGTTGCCGCAAAGAGCAACATGAAGATGTTTCGGTTAGTTGGTTTGCGTATTGTGAGGAATAAACCGATTAGGAAGAACAGGATAACGATCCCGAATTCAATATAGAGGTTACCCCAGCCCGATAGCCTCTGTTCAGCTACAGAGTCAACAAGCGGCGAATCTGATCGGATAAATGGATTTAGAACTGTGATAAATTTACCTGCCAGATCAACAAGTGAACCAGTTATCGCAAGGATAGAAACTCCGCCAACTATGGCAACCAATGATGCAACCGTGAGAGTTAACTTACTTTTTATCGATATGTTATTGCGCAGAAGCTCTGCTATTATCAGCACTACAAATACAAAGGCTACAGGCAGAATTGCACCCGAGGTTAGATATCTCAGGCCGATGTAGGGAACTTTGGTACCTATCATCAGGGCTAAACCAAAGGTTACGCTGTAGGTTACAAGCATTCGGGTACTGTAGCGTTTGAGGAGAACCATAACAAAGACAAAGAGACTGGCTAAGGCAATAGCATAGTATGCAGCACCCCAACCAGAAATAAAGTATGCTAACGCTAGACCTGCACCTAATGAATACAGAAGGGAGCCCTTAAGCGAACGATTACTATCCATAGAACGCAGGAAGAAGAATATGAAGAAAACTAGACCCAAAACTCCCGGGACTTCAGTATCAAAGAATCCCAAGGAACTTCTCTGCAGAAAAGACGGGGCTAATGCGAGAAATAACGCAGCAAATAAACCAACTGTTCTGCCGCCCATGTCTTTGCCTATAAAGTAGATGATAATACAGGAAAGTGCAGCTATAAATGCGGGTAGAATTGCGCAGAAAGTCATTAAATCAATGTTTGGACTAAAAATGGATGCTATACCGTAGAGAACAGCCGCTGTCGCTGGTAGAGCAGGTAGTGAAGTGGACATATCTAAGCCTGTTGGATACCATTTCATTGTGTCAATCCAAGGCTGAGGATAATACGGGGAGAGCAGACCGTTGTCTACCATGTGTCTAGTGATACTGAGCTGGTAGAAGGGGTCAAACTCGTTGAGAAATGATGTGCCGGCTGTAAGGTTTTCCCATCGGAGCGGCAACAGACGAATGGTTACTGCAATAAAGAGTATGAGAAGCAACGCTACGCCTGCAATGATTGTGCCGTGGCTTATTCTGAGTCCGAATCTATTGAAACCGCCGAGTCGTTCCTTGAATGTTTCCCCCAACTTAGGTATCTCCAGTGTATATTTCCGTTTGTACTATTTTACACATGGGAGGTTTATTTATGGCTTTCCAAACATATCTACACAGGTTTCATAGTCCGTGAATGCCTTGTTATATGCATGATCACCCAAGGACTATACCTTACGATACGTCTCAACCCAAAAATTTTCTCTAATGCCGACAGAATAGGTACCAAACTGCTTTGTGAAGTTCGACCGAAAGGTACCCAGCTGTACCCCAACTTTCGCTTAATTGTGAACTCTGTTTTAGATATGCATCGCATCATCTCGCCATATGAGTGACGATATGATTTGCCCTGTATTGCCTTTAAGTGAGCTTTTATGCTGGATTTGTTACCAAACGATAGAACCGCTGAAGCCTCAGGTTTGAGGGTGCGCATACATTCACCCAAAGCTTGGTCTAGCTCGGGAATGTAGTCTAGCACCTCAATCATAAAAACCACATCAAATATGCCATCTTTTAGCGGCAGGTTTCTTGCATCAGCCAAAATAATGTTAACGTGCCGACTTTTCTGTTTGAGGCGTCTGAGCGCATAGGCATTTATATCTATGCTGACAACACGGGCTTTGCTGTTTTGGGGAAGCAAAGAGAAACGACCTGCCTCAGCACCCACATCCATAACAGATAGGTTCTCTTGGGATAGATCAAGAGATCTAGAGATAAAATCTGTTTCAAGACGTGTTAGATACTTGCCCATCTTGGTTTTTGCAGCCATTTCCCAGTGGGTTTCTGAGGAGAAATCAGATGAGGAGGAGGATACAGAGGTGGTTTCCATTGGGAATTCAACGCTTGTTTAGGGGTATAATTTCAACCTCTATGGGTAACAAGGATAGCTTGCGGCTACATTGTGGACATTTTCCGCTGTTTTGTTGGATAATTTCATCTGGCGGTTTTAATTCAGTGCCCTCATATAGAATATAATTACAACCATGACAAACAACACGTTGTGGCATCCCATACCCCCCTAAATACATCCGCAGGGCATATTTATTGCTTGCTAAACCCCCAAGATAGAGCATCAAAGATAGAACTGAAGGTTTTAATGGATAGAATGCTGGGATGAGGTGGTTAGAGCACGTGAAGTACACACTAATCGTCACTGAAAAACCCGATGCTGCAAACCGGATAGCTACAGCCTTAGATGCGCGGGGTAAACCCAAAAAATCAATCCAAAATGGCGTGCCCTACTATGAATCCTACCGCAGTGGCAACATTGTGGTTGTTCCAGCACTTGGTCATCTCTACACCATAACCAGTAAACAAAAAAAACGCAACTACCCAGTTTTTGATTACCATTGGGTGCCCCGCTATCAAGCAGAGAAAAAAGCGGGACGAATTCGGGTTTGGCTCAAGGTTATCTCGAATTTGGCTAAAGAGGCAGAAATGTTTGTGGATGGCTGTGACTTTGACATAGAAGGCAGCATCATTGGCTACACTATACTCAAGTACGCCTGTGGTGAAAAACAAGATACCGCTAAACGCATGAAATACTCCACGCTAACCGATGAAGAACTGCAAACCGCCTACGATAATCTTTTACCCCATCTTGATTTTGCACTGGTAGAAGCAGGACTAACCCGCCATGAAGTCGACTGGCTCTATGGTATAAATCTCAGCCGAGCCCTCACAGAGGCCGCTAAAACCGCCAGTGGACAGTATAGTACCTTGAGCACAGGCAGAGTACAGGGACCAACACTACGGTTTTTAGAAGAACGCGAAAAAGACATCCAATCATTTGTGCCTACACCGTATTGGAAGCTTACCGCAAAAATCAGCATAGACAACAAAATTTATGCGGTAGAATATGAGCGTCCACTTGAAACCTTAGCGGAGGCAAAAGCGATTCAGAATGCCGCTAAAACTAAAACAGGCACCGTATCTTCAGTTGAGGTTCACGAATCTGAGGTTCAACCGCCAGTACCGTTTGATTTGGGCACCCTGCAAAGAGAAGTCTACAAACTTTTTCACTACACCCCCATACGCACCTCGGCAATTCTGCAACGACTATATCTTGATGCCCTGATTTCTTATCCGCGGACAAGCAGTCAAAAACTGCCGTCTGCCATCGGCTACAAAGACATACTCAAAAAACTCCAAAAAACGCCCGCTTACACAAAACAGGCATCAGAACTCTTAGCTAAACCCAGCTTAAAGCCAAACGAGGGTAAAAAAATCGACCCCGCCCATCCTGCTATATATCCTACAGGAAATCTAGCACAAAAACCCCTAGATGCCTCATCTAGAAATGTCTTTGACTTAGTAGTAAAGCGTTTTTTGGCTGTTTTTGCTGAACCCGCGGTACGCCAAAATGTAAACATCACAATCAGCCTCAATGACTACCGCTTTTGTTTAAGCTTGGCACGAACACTTATGGAGGGCTGGTTTAGGTTTTATCGTCCCTATGTACGTATAAAAGAAGATACTTTTCCACCGCTAATGGAGGGCCAGACGGTAGATGTTTCGCAACTCAGCGTGAAGAAACATTATACTAAGCCGCCGCTTCGCTATAATCCGCGTAGTCTGCTTCTTGAGATGGAAAAAAAGGAAATTGGAACTAAAGCAACCCGTGCTTCGATCATTCAAACTCTTCACGACCGCAAATATCTAAACGGAGTAGATCAGTTAGCTGTGAGTGATTTAGGGTTTGGAGTTATCGGAGTCCTTGAGCGGTACTGCCCGGTAGTTGTTTCACCTGAAATGACACGGATGCTAGAGGGGAAAATGGAGGATATACAGCAGTGCAAAGAGAACAAACAAAGTGTGCTTACAGATGCCGTAGAAACCCTAAAGCAGGTTACTACAGAACTCAAAGCCAAAGAAACAACTATTGGTTCGCAGTTGAGCGAAGCACTTAAGCAGTCATGGTTAAATGATCGGGCAATTGGAACCTGTCCAAAATGTGGGTGTAATCAACTAATTATACTGCGCTCAAAAAAGTCAGGGAAACGGTTTGTGGGTTGCACGGGTTTTTTTGAGGGCAAATGTAATATGGCGTATCCATTACCACAGAAAGGTACAATCAAACCGCTTGGAAGCGCCTGTAAAATATGTGACGCACCTGTGGTGGCAACATATATGCGGGGAAAGAAACCTTGGAGGCTCTGCTTAAATCCGCAATGCAACTCCAAAGCTACAGCCAATAAACCTGAAGCTGGTTGCTAGAAGCATTTGTTAGCATTTATGTGACTATTGTAAGAAAAAGTTAAAGACATACCGCAACATAGTCTTTTGATGCTCACACACTATAAAGAAGATAGTTATGAACTGTAGAATTTGTAACCGAGAAGTTGAAGCCAACGGGTTTTGTTCATTGCATTTGGGGGCATATCGCAATATTGTGGAGAAATATGCGGTTTGGCATAAAGCACTGGGCATAGATTGGGTAGAATATTTAGTTCAAATACAGAAAAATACTTTAACTGGAGAATGGGCTAAAGAAGTAGCAAGTGACATAATTACAGGAGAGAGCACTGATGTCAGAAAAAATGAAGAAACATACTGAGGACATGTCGTTCTCGTTTAGTCGATGGTTCCGTCGGGTATCGGCAAATACACCCTCAACCTTCATAATCACAGTTGCCATAATCGGCTATGCAATATTTCTCTTCAGCGGCGGCTTATACACCCTCATCGTCCGACCCATCATGGTGTACCCTGCAGGAAGCACAATTTATTTCCTGTATCCTAATCTCAGCATGCAATTTGGCGGAGACACCATAATAACTGCAATTCTCTATTCACTAGGTTTCTTTGGTATGCTCTCTCTATATCAAAGTGCAAAAAGTACAAGTAAGCCTAAACAGGCCTATATGTTACTTATTGTCGGCATTAGCTTACTATTGATATCATACATATTCATAGAAAGCGCAATTAACTTCAAGATAACCGGCGGCGCTTAATAGAAACATATAGCCACAACCAACAGGTTGTTGGCAGACCATTCATTAACAGGTCTGACAACAGCCCCTCTGTCTTTATTTAATAGCTAAATATATAACAAAAGAATATAGCGCTAACTTTGTTGACTTAGAGACAACAATATCGAACCGTGCGCTATTTTGTTTGGTAATTGCGCGGTCCAATTAGGATTCTGGGTAATTATGGATTACCAAGGGTGTTTTTTGAGTTTTAGTTTATAGGCTATAAAGTTAGTGAGCAAATGTATAGGTGGAGTTAGCAACAATACTACAGCGATAACTGGCCAGCTCAAGCCCTGCCAGCTAATCAAAGCTAAGGGTAACGCGAATACTACAGCACCCACCACAAAGTCGATTTGGTCTACGATGGGCAATAAGCCGCCTGGAACAATGTTGAGACGCCGCTTAATGAATGCTCCTGTCAGATCCCCCAATAATGCGCCTAGGGGAATAAGGGCGCTAAATAGCAAGGGATAGTTGTCAAAGCCAAAAATGAAGCCCTCAGCTATACCAACCATAAAACCCACGGCCCATCCAAAGAAAAATCCACGCCAGGTTTTGTTGTTGCCAAAAATGCGTTTGCCGTCGGTAAAGTTTTTGCCAAAGTCCATTTTTGTACCGCCGCCTGCAAGGACGGGAGTAGCATTAGCACAGTAGGCTGGGAAAATGAATTTCAGGGCTTCTATTATGAGCAGGACGACATCCATAGGTGTTCAGCCGTTTTAGTGGAGTTGGGTATCTTTTATTCCGTTTCCTCCTATTTGTACGTAGCATATAGCACTTTGAGGAAGACCCGCTACTTTTTCGATTGTTACTTTGATTGTTTGGGGAAATTGGGTGGGTTTTAGAAACAAGATGTTTTCAGCCCAGAATTGTAGAACCCTAGTTGCCACGGGACGTACATCTGAGGCATCATTACCAATTACACTTCGGACTTGGCTGGTCATAACTAATGGAATTTTTTTGGTTTTTACTGTTTGGGCCAATAGGGCAAGTTGTCGGTTTAATTCTCGGTTGGTGCCGTATGCTCGGGAGAATTCGGCGGCTTTGGCGCTGTAGAGAGACGTGAAGGTGTCTATTACTATTAAACCAACGCCTGTTGTGTAGTCTTCTATGTGATCGATCAGGGCGGTTTGTTCTTTGAAATCTTGTGGTTTCACCAAGATTATGCGCTCAGCAACTTCGTCAAATCTGTCACCTGAGAGCTGTGCGAGGCGTTGGGTTGAGAAGCTGTTGTCGCAGTCTGCATAGAGGATTTTGTGTCCCTGTAGAGCACAGTAGACTGCGGATTGCATCGCTAAGGTGGATTTGCCGGTTTCAGGTTCGCCGTAGATGAGGGTGATTGTTTGGGGGTTTATGCCTCCGCCGATGGCTTTGTCGATGGATTCTACGCCGATTGAGATTTGCGCCATGGAATCACTTTTTAAGGATTATTAAGAGATAGATATTGTGTTTGCACTTAAACGTATACTCTTTAAGGATGTTGTATGAACGAAAAAGTTGCTGTTGCAACAGTGCGAGGCATAGCCTACTTCCACATAGTTAACATGCTCAAAAAACATGATATTTCATTTTTGAGTCTGGTTCCAGGCACGCCAGTGCCGCCTAAGGTAGAGCTGGTCATAACTACGCCTCAGGAACGGCATCTAGTGAACTTTGAGCAGGTTTTGGTTTTTTGCAGCGAGGATGAATTGGATAGTTTACTCAATGCAACCAAACGGTTAATGCTTGGCAAAGAAGCTTACAAAAGAATTGTTATAGGTATTGATCCCGGTGAGGCCATTGGCTTAGCAGTTATCGCTGATGGGAAAATCATAGAACAGGAAACCTGCTATAGTAATCAGCAATTGGTTTTAAGCATACAAAAAATTCTAAAAAGTGTTGACTATACCTTGACCAAGGTTATTATAAAAATTGGTAATGGTGTAGCAGTTTATAGGGATCTGCTCAAAGAGCTTGATTATGTTTTGCCGATGCAGATTGTGCTTATGGTGGTAGATGAGACCAGAACCAATCAACCTCTAAAAGATCGCCGCCATAGCCGAAAAGTAAGGCATATTTCTTCAGCTATACATATAGCTGGGCGATTAGGTAATTCAGTGCACAGGAGACCAATGATTGCGGCAAGCCATACAACCCAATAATACGCTCATAGTGGATGGTCCAGCATCAGTTGAGCTGATTTCGGGAAAAGCAGAAGTGTTCGGGTGCCCCTTTAATGAACTACAGCGGACTGTTGTTAGGGAAGGTAAACGTATGCCATTTTTTGCATCTGAACCCTCGGTTTTTGATGTTGTGTTGGGTGCAAACGCAACGGTGCAGGAGATGGAGGGCAATACGGTTCCAGAATCGTGGAATAAACCCATCCAAATCGTGTTGGGACTTGAGAAAAAGCCTATTGTAATTTTAGTTTTAGGTGCATCGGATTCGGGAAAGAGCAGTTTATGCACCTATATGTTAAACAAGATGGTTGAAGCCAAACGTAGAGTCGCAATTCTTGATGGAGATTTGGGTCAGTCTGATATTGGTCCCTGCGCAACTGTTGGCTATGCAATAGTCACTAAACCTGTCGTTGAACTCTATGATTTACGGTATCAAAACGGATACTTTATAGGCGTCACTTCGCCTCCAACAGCAGTTGCCAAAACGCTTGAGGGCTTAGCGGCCATTATGGGAGAAGCCAACCAGCGCCAAGCAGATGTTATAATAATCAACACAGATGGCTTTGTATCAGGTATTGATGCTATACGTTATAAGCTGAGTTTGATTAAAGAATTAAAGCCCAATATTGTTGTTGGGGTTCAGATAAAAGATGAGCTTACGACGTTGATGTCTTATCTGGGAGGCGGGGGTGTATTAACAGCGACACCTTCACCTGCGTTGAGTCAAAGAACATCAGAGAAACGGCGGATTCTTCGTGAAATGACCTATGCTAAGTATCTGCGTAAATCAAAATTGCAATGTTATCCACTTAGTCAAGTTACAGTTGAGCCTCGAAATGCTGTACCTAAAAAGCAGGATCCTGAGAAAGGGGTACTTATAGGGTTATATGGCTGGGGAAACAGGTTTTTAGGTATTGGAGTTTTGCGTGCAATTAATGTTGAGAGACGGACTTTGAAGGTTCAAACGGCAGTTACCACAACACCTCATCGACTCATCATCGGCAAGGTCTTGTTAAACCGTAAGCTTCAAGAGATTCAGGATTGAGAGGAAAAGAAAGCTCTGACTTCATCACCCAATATGCCGGGTTTATCGGGCAGGGTTTTCATGCCGTTTGTTATCCAGCTGGGTATGAAGCTTTTGCAGTATGCTGATCCAAAGCGGTAGTCGAGAAAGATTATGGCGCCTTTGTCATCTAGGGTGCGAATGGGTCGGCCTGCGGCTTGGGTGGATTTTTTCATCGCGGGTAATGTGTAGCCGTATTCTCGGCCTCGGCCTGGGAAGCATCGTTCGTAGTAGTCGATTTGTGCTTTTACGCGTGGGGTTGGCTCAGCATAGGGTACACCTACAACCAATACTGAGTTCATTTGGTTGCCGGGGAAATCTACGCCCTCTGAGGTACGACCACCTTGCACGCCTAAAAAGACTGCTCCGCCCCGGTCGCCGCATACTTTGAAATCTTGCACTAATTTTTCGTTGGCTTTAGATGTCATGCCGCTTTTTTCACAATACAGTGGTTTTAGTAACTGTTCCTCAAGACCCTCAGAGAGTAAGGCATTGAGTACTTGGAAGCTGGCGGCAAAAATCCCTGTGTTAGTTGGGGTGCTGTTAACGACCTCGTTTATGCGTTCAATCATGGTCTGGTACATTTTTGGTGTGCGATTCTCCATTGAGGTGGTAACTCCGCTACAAACAGCGGAGAAAATGTGCTCCTTTGGAAATGGTGAGGGAGCTAAGAATTGCACGGTGTCTTGTGAGAGATGGGTGATGCGGGCGTAGGCTTCTAGGGGTTGGAGGGTACCTGACATGATTACATTAGCATAAGTGGAGCTGAAAACGGGTGCAGTTATCTTGGAGGGATCAAGGGCAGCGATTTCGAGTTTACCGGTTTTGTTGCCTTCTTTGGTAAAGTAGCGGCTGGCCACATTTATGTAGGAGTCATCATCTGCTGTTTCGATCCATTTCTGCAGGTATTCGCCCATAGAGTTAATGTAGGAACGAGGGTTTCTGCCTTCAGCAAGCATGCTTTTTCTTATTACCAACCCGGTTTCGTGGATGTGTTCAAAGAAAGAACGTGGATTTTGAATGCCGCCTTTTTCGATTATGCTTTTTATGCGGCTTGCGGGAATGATTTCTTCTTTGTGAACTTTATCGGTTAGGGTTTCTATTTCGTTTCTGAAGTAGTGGATGAATTGTTCTATGTCGCGGTAGTCGTATCTTTCGGCTTCTGTTTCGGCGGCTTTCATGACAAATGAGGTCAGCTGGCTACCAGAGATGTCTATGGCGGTTTCGGGCAGATTGTGAGCTTCATCTACAACTAGAATTATCCTTGAGAGCTCAGTTTCTAGGTTTTTTAGAAAAGCTGTTCGGATTATTGGGTCAAAGACATAGAGATAGCTTAGTGCGATAACCCGTGCCTCAGATATTGCGCCCTTAACTAGGTCGTAGGCACAGAGTTCCTTTTTTTTGCAGGAACGCAGAATTTCAGAGCCCATATAGGGGCGTCTGGAGATTTCTTGCTGCATTTGAAGGTACTCCCAAGAGCGGTTTTGTACGTTTGTGTGGTAGGGACATCTGCCTTTGGATTTGAGCATCTCGCAGACTTCCATAAGTGAGCGTGAGTCAGATGCACCCTTGGAGGCAAATACGTTAAGACACATTTCGTTGCGTCCACGGATAGATACGCCTGTTATGGGATGTTGTTTGTATATAGCTCGGAGTTCTTCGATGACTCGGTCATGCTGGCGGTGGGTTCTTGCGACATAGAGAACCTTGAGGTCTTTTTTGACTGCAATGGGGAGCACTGCAGAGAGAGCAGAGATTGTTTTGCCCAAACCATTGCTACCCTCGATGAGTACGCTTTTACGGTCATTTAGGGCTTTGTTAACAGTTGTTATAAATTCGTCTTGGTGGGGACGGGCCTTGCCGTAGGGAAAGTATTCTTGGACTTCTGCGGGTAGCTGCATTAGTTAACTCTTCCATTAGAGGGACAATATGTGTTGAGAGGACAGGTTGGGCAGAGCGGCTTTTGGGCTTTGCAGGTTTTTCGGCCATGCGCAATAAAGAGCAGATGGGCCAAGCGGTAATCTTTGGGTTCAAAGAACCTCTGTAGACTTAGCCGCACCTCTTCATAGCCGCCATGTGCAGGTGCCAAACCTAGGCGTCTTGAAACCCGATTAACGTGTGTATCCACAGGTAGGGTGGGTTTACCAGCAGAAAAAAGTAACACTACATCTGCTGTTTTGGGTCCCACACCGGGCATATCCATAAGCGTTTTTCTAGCCTCTGAAGTGGGCAACGCTAAAATTGAATCGAGATTTCCACCGAATTTTTCAAGCAGAGTTTGAGACACTGTTTGAATGGTTTTGGCTTTGCCTTGATAGAGTCCAGCCACTCGTATACAAGCCTCAATTTGGCTGATTTCGGCGTTAGCCAACACCTCGGGCACAATTTGAAAGCGTTCAGAGAGAATTTTGTAGGCACGCTCAGTGTTGGTATCTGCAGTGTTTTGAGAAATAATTGTGACAACAAGGGTTTGATACGGATCTGCTCCAGATTTAACAAGCTTAGGCAAAGACAACCTACCATCTAGGGTTGTTAAAATTGTTAGTGCACTGGGCTGTGTTAATATCGATCTCACCCTCTGTAAGGCTCTGTAGATGTTTAACAGGTTATAAATACTGATTGTACAGAAAAACAACAATCAAATTAACACACAAACACCGATGCAAGTACAATTCACGGAACCCAAATAGGGGGTATAAAAGATCCAGCATACACCTACTAGAAATAGCGTAATAATTGATTGGTTATAGTGTTTATTCAATAGCTTAATTAAAAGCAAGAACCTACCTTGCATAAGGGTAGTTGTTGTTTTAGCTAAGGTTCAGTTCAACAAGCAACCCGTGAAGAGGAAAAATATGAGTAATTTTCAGAAAATTGGTATATTTAGCCGTCTTGTCGAGTTATTAAACCAAAATAAAGGGGTTCATGCTCGAGGCTACAACAGAAGAATAAAGATTCTAGTAACATCTGGACTTATTATCGTTATTTTAGTTGCTCTTTTTGCGTTGCTTCCAAGATACAATCAAACCCCTCAGATGGATACTCCGGTTGATGCCGCAAGTCCTCAGCCATCAACAACAACCTCGTCTAATAGTGATCAAAACAAGATAACTGGGAATATGAATAACTTTTTAACTGATATCAAAGAATCAAGTGATAAGACGCCTAGAAAGCCAGGTGTTTTAGAATCAGCTCAGACAATAAATAGCACCACTTGGCGGGCTATGGCAGCGATTGCATGGCGTTACTATCAGCCAGATACAGGTGTTGATAGAAATACTGGGTTGCCTTTGGCAGGCGTAGGTTCACCCTGCATTACAGATTGGGATTTAGGTGCCTACATTCAAGCAGTTATTGATGCAGAAAGCTTGGGGTTGGTTAATCGAATCGGAGCTTGGGGATTTGAGGAAAGAATAGATAAAGTTCTAGATTGGCTAGAAACTCGGGAGTTAAGCGGTGCCAATAATCCATTTTGGTTTTACCATTCAGATACCGGAGCAAAAGTGCAGGACAACTCAGTCCCAGATGAGCATATCGATATAGCAGACACAGGACGCCTGTTTGTTGCACTAAACAATCTAAGAGATTATGGTGACTATTACACCGCAAAAATAAATAGAATAGTATATGGCCAAAATTACGGTCGAACAAATTACGCCAACATAGTGCCCACAATAAAAAACCTAGCAGAAACAGACACAAACATATACGCATACTACATAATAAGAGGCATTGAAGCGTTTTATCCAGAACTTACTGGTTCTTCTAGAAAAGTGCTAGACAACATACTCTCATCGGAGTATATCGATGTAGGAGGCAATGTTAGGTTGCCTAAAGCAAGAATTTCATGCGAACCATTACTTTGTGCATTTTTTGAAATAAAAAACAACGATCCCAGACTAAAAACGTTGTTAGATATGACTTATTCAGCACATGAAACATACTATAACGAAAATAAGAAATTTCGTGCCTTTGGAGAAGGACCCGGCTCGGCTTCAAGCGACTGGCAATGGGAATGGATAGTACTACCGGATGGTCGAACCTGGATTGCTCTAAACAGTGCTCAAGAACCAATAACCCTCCCGCCGATGATTTATACAAAAATTGCGTTTAGCTTCTTAGCCATCTACAACACCAATTATACTAAAAATATGTGTATTGCTTTGACCGCATTATAAATAAGTGTTGATTGTATATGTTAACACGTGCTTAGTTATGAATAAAAAGTACAGTGTTAACTTGACCAAAGATGAGCGTTGGATAATTTTTGAGACAATT